>DALZ01000129.1:6635-7440 GCA_002496955.1 Euryarchaeota archaeon UBA128
AGTAGTGGCGAATGAACACGGAATAGGACAAGCCGAATCCCGAAACGAAAGTGAGGGAGATGTGGTTGGCAGTCTTTTGTCTAAGTCATGGAAGGTGAAGTTGCCTGGAATGGCACATCCATAGAGGGTGAAAGTCCCGTAACCGTACATGATATGACCACGTGACTGTCAAAGAGTAGCATGCGTTGGAAATCGCGTGTGAATGTGGGAGGCAGATACTTCCAATCCTAAATACAACTCGAGACCGATAGTTTACAAGTAACGTGAGTGAAAGCTGAAAAGTATCCTTGGCGGGATGTGAAAAGACCGTGAAACCAGTTGGGTACAGGCTGATTGGGCGTGAAAGCGATGATATGAGCAGCGTCCAGTCGTGCGTTTAGAAAAATGCCCCAGGGAGTTTTGATCAATGGCGAGGTTAAGGGGTTGATCCCCGAAGCCGAAGGGAAACCGACAAGTCCGCAGCAGTTTACTGTGAGGGACGAAGTGTGCTCGCTTGGAGTCATTGGTGGAAGACCTGAAGCCCCTCGATCTATGCCTGGCCAGATTGAAGCCCGTTGAAAGATGGGTGGAGGATCGCACCGTTGCTGATCTGCAAATCGCTCGGACGAGCTGGGTATAGGGGTGAAAGTCCAATCGAGAGGGGCAATAGCAGGTTCCGCGTGAAACTACTCGTAGGTAGACGTTAGTGGAGATAGATTACGCTGTAGAGCACTGATTGTGCGTTTAGGGGGAGCGATTCCTCGGCGTGCTGCCAAACTCCGAATGTGTAATCGTTGTAGAAACTAGCAGTGAGTGATGGTGGGTA
>DALZ01000169.1:0-3696 GCA_002496955.1 Euryarchaeota archaeon UBA128
AAGTTCACTTCCATCCAACATTACCTGTGAAGCCCCATGAGCTTGCGCAGCATCTTCGATAAGGTAGATGCCTCTTTCACGACATAGTTTTAGCAATCGTGGATCATAAGGTTGGCCATAGATATGAACGCCGATTACTGCTTTGGTTTTCTCGGTAATTGCCGCCTCTACTGCATCAACATCAAGACACCAATAATCTGGCTCTACATCAACAAATACAGCCTCAGCACCAGCAAGCGGGATGGCAGTGGCGCTTGAAATAAAAGTGTAAGATGGAACTATGACTTCATCGCCCTTACCAACACCAAGAATACGTAGTGCCGCCCATAGTGAAGAGGAGCCATTTTGACAAGGTGTAGCGACAAGAGCCCCACAATGCTCAGCAAATTTTTCGCCAAACTCTCGCCCTTTTGGCCCCTTTACCCAGTATCTTGAATCAAGGGTTGAAACCGCTGCAGCGCGCATCTCATCAGTCCATGAAGGACGCGCGGTTGGAATCCTATCCATAACCAAGCGTGGAACTGCACCATTATGATGCTATGTTTTCCGAGCGAAATTAAGGCTGATTGCACAACTAACGCTTCAAGATTGGCAAGAAGGCATTGGCTGCTTTCTCACACGCATTTGCTACATCGTCAAGCCTTTGCAATACACGATACATGTGCATTGCAGCAAGAGCGTCATCGTCGCCATTCGAGAATACATAACTTGCAGCATCCGCTTCTACACGATCTGCTTCATGCTCCTTCAAGTTAACTTGGCGGATTTGCTCGGCGAGGTTGTCATTCGCAGCCTTTGTCTCGCCACTGATTGTGAATTCTCTGAGGGCATTAACTGTGTCTTCATAGGTTGCAACCGTTGCTGCAACTGCTTCAGCCATGGCCTTTAATTTCGCCTTGGCTTCCTTATCGTCAAACAGTTCACGGAATGCCAATTGTTCTGCGACATTCTGTGCATAATCTGCAATACGATCTTGGCGAGATAGCATATGTAGGAAATAATCCATGCCGACTTGATAGCCAAATCGCATATCTTCGTTGACCATTTGGCGTAATTCAGCTTTAATATTATCAGCTTCTAACTCCGCATCGATGGTTGCTTGAATTGCTTCAGATGAGTCTTCGCCGTCACAGGCAGCATTTACCGCAGTTAGCATGTGGTTTGCAGTTACCTCAACTGCCTGGGCATGTTCATGGAATTTTTGGAATGGCGAATTCTGCAGTCTTTCTTGGCTCGCATCTGACAAAGCATCTTCAATATGTATCTCGCCACGACTGCGCCAAATTGCAACTCCTACTGCAATCAATGATAGTGGCAGTATTACAATCATGTTTAGTGCGTCTCCGCCAGATGCCACGAACAGAACTACTGCACCAAAAGCAGCCACTGGTACGCTGGCTACCCACGATGCTGCTATCTTACCAAACACTCTGAAATCTACGCCTTTCGCGCCACCAGCCAGACCTACTCCTACGACTGCGCCGACCAAAGTGTGAGTGGTCGATACTGGTACTGCCAAGAATGGCATAGAGAACACTAGAATTGTTGTCGCTGCACCAAACTCTGCGGCAAATCCGCGGGTAGGTGTAATGTCAGTAATTTTCTTTCCGATGGTTTCCATAACACGCCATCCCCAAGTCATTACACCAATAGCAATACCTGCAGAACCAAGTAATATCAACCAAAGTGGAATTGGAGCTTCTTCTGCCAGCACTAGGTCAGTACTGGAAAATACATCCCAGACGGCAGCCATTGGGCCAATTGCATTTGAACGATCGTTAGCACCATGAGCGAATGCAACATATGCTGCAGTGATAATTTGTAGCCAAACGAAGATTCTCTCGACGCCCTTAAATCCGCGCACTTCTTCTTCCATGTTGACTCTTCTAAGCACAAAATAAAGGGCAATGCTGGCAATAATCCCAATTACGCTTGCAAGGATTAGTGAATTAAGAGGCAACCAAGCATTGTCAGCAAATGGGTCGAATACTCCGTCTTCTTTTGCTGGTAGCCAATTTGATTTGTCAATCCAGCCGTTCCTATCAGCACTGCTGATGAATCCTTTCAATGCTTTGAACTGTAGAGCAAGTCCCAAAACGAAAAACGTCGGGAATGCTAAAATCGGAGCAAGCCATTTCGATCGAGATACTGGGTCGTCGTTATCAAGGATCATTTTCTTAATGATTATGTATGAGAAGAACGCAATTAATCCTCCCATTAGTGGGCTTGCAACCCAAGACATTACCACTTTACTAACAACTTCCCAATCAATCAATGTGGTGTCGTGCTTAACTTCCAAAACTAGGCCAACACCGATAATTCCACCAATAATCGAGTGAGTTGTGGAAACTGGGAGTCCCATTCTAGTTGCAATAGTCAACCATGTTGCCGCTGCCATCATTGCTGCAATAAAGCCCATCGCAATGTCTTGGGAAAGGATAGTGTCAGCGACTACTCCGGCTTCATCAAACGGTACTGTTAAGATTCCTTTCCTTACCGTTTTCGTGACTGCATCGCCAGCAAAAAACGCACCAGCGAACTCGAATATCGCGGCAATAATTACCGCTTGTTTCAAGGTTAATGCACGAGAACCTACTGAGGTCCCCATTGCATTTGCAACATCATTTGCACCAATGTTCCAAGCCATATAGGCACATACAATCAATGCCAAACCAACAAGTATCACAATCAAAGGTTCCATTATGTGATTCTATCAAAAGTCAATACATATATTGATTTATCTATATTATATATAGGTCTATTTAGTCAGGTGTCTATGAGCCTCGGGCCTGGCGAACATGAAGTTAGAAAATTACAGTCAACTGGAGGTAGTACATTCACATTGAGTCTGCCGAAACCATGGATTAATGAGTTCGATTTAGTGGCTCGAGATTCGTTGCGCGTAGATTGGCGACCAAGCGGCGCTTTACGAATTACCCCGCTTTCAGCATCCCATAGAATCGATCGTGCTGTGTTTTTTGACCATTCAAATTTGCCTGAAAACAGTTTACATGACCACTTAATGGGCGCCTATATTTCAGGCGCGGATTTGATAAAAATAAAATTCACCTCTGACGGTAGGACAGAATTAGCCCGCTCTGTACGCCGCTTTCTAAAGGCAACTCGTGGATTTGAAATTATCGATGAAACCGATTCTTTTATGGAAATGCGATGTTTACTAAATGCTGGAGATATGCCAATCCGAGCGAGTTTGAATCGAATGTATCTGTTGGTAACCTCGTTGATGAGAGATATAGTAAATTGTTTTGATGGGGGTGAATTGGAATTCTTATCAGATACTGAAGAGCGTGAATCCGAGGTAGATGCTTTGCTGTATCTTGTTGAAAGGCAAATCCGAATATTACTCGATTCTCATGCTGTTGCCTCGAAATTGAATATCAGCAGGCCCTTGGCGGTCGAATTTGGTAATCTGGCGAGGAGTTTGGAGAGAATGATGGATCACGTCCACAAACTTGCCACGTTCCTACTAAACCATCCTGAATTCATTCAATTATCGCCCTCATTTACTCCGATACAACATGTACCTACATGGATGGGAGCATTGAAAGAACTAATGATTAACATCAGAACTAGAGATTCGACTCGAATTGAGTTGGCTAGGCATGATTTAAAAGCTATGCAACAGTCTCTATTAGAATATGAAAGAAAGGAGTTAGAAGCTACCTCTAAGGGATT
>DALZ01000169.1:4062-5971 GCA_002496955.1 Euryarchaeota archaeon UBA128
AATCCGTAGGCTCTGTGCTTATTCCAGAGACTTCGGAGAAATATTACTAAACATGAAAATTTCAACGGAAATGAATGCAATCAAATATGAAAATTAATCTAAAACTATATTCTCATTATTGAGAACTTAGTACCACAGACTGCAAAGTTGGCGAATATGAAGGTGCTCAATTATAGCGCTAGTCACTCGTTTAACCTACGGATGTTTCAAGACCCCTAACTAGATTGGACGGTGTAATGGTGTCCGATGATGGGGCATCCAGCTCCAGTGATTTGGGGGCGGATGTGGACGAGAAAGTTGGCGGTCTAGCAAAGATCGTTGGTGACATTTTCTCATCCGATTCTGCGATGACTAAAAGCAGTAGGCCTAATGCTGATTTCAAACCAAGGGGCATGTTTCTTGGTAGTCGAAGAGATAATGCAAAGCCAATTGATATTCCTCCGCAAGTCCTTGCCAGGCACGCAGCAATGCTTGGTTCGACCGGGTCTGGTAAGACAGTAATGGCCAAAGCGCTAATCGAAGAAGCAGCAATTGCCAAAATTCCTTCACTAATCATCGACCCTCAAGGTGACTTAGCAAGATTGGCATTGGGTATTGATGAAAAGGATTTGACTGCTCAAGGCGGCGACGTTAGTCGGGCTCGCAAACTACTCGATATGTGCGAGGTTAGGATTTGGACACCTCTACGAAGTAAAGGTCTGCCCTTGTGCATCGATCCATTCAGAGCCCCCCCGGCTGATTTAGACCCCGAAGAAGCGATTACTGCTTGGGATATGGTTGCTGCTGGTTTCACCAGTTTGGCCGGGTTTGATGTTGAGAAAGCTCAAGGTAAAGTCATCAAACCATTCCTCTATGAAATCCTAGTTGAAGGAACTAAATTAGGCGTTGATGTGGGTGATTTCCGGTCACTAGCCAAAGTGGTTAGAGAGCCGCATCACGAATTCATTCGCCAACTATACCCGCAATGCTTTGTCGAAGAAGATGAAGATGGGAAAATGGACGTTCCCCCCTGGGAAGAAGTAATGATGGAATTCGGTCTTGCAGACTTTGAAGAACGCTTGCCAAAATCTACCAGAAATGACCTTGCAAGACGTCTTTCTGCGTTCTCTTCTGGAGTCAACCAACTGCTATTTTCGAATGGCGTCCCTATCGATATTGATTCATTTGTCGAACCGGCAATACCTGGGAAAATTCCGCTCAATATTGTCTATCTAAACACCATACAAGACGAGGCGCAAAAGCAATATTTCGTGCAAGAATTATCTCGAGAATTATATGATTGGATGTTGACCCAACAACCTGCTGAAGGAGAATTAAAACTACTATTCTTCATGGACGAAGTAGCACCATATCTGCCGCCACATCCAAGGAATCCACCAGCCAAAGATCTCATCAAATTAATCTTCAAACAAGCAAGAAAATACGGCGTAGCCTGTGTTTTGGCGACACAGAACGTCAGCGATGTTGATTACAAGATTCTTGCTCAGGCCAATACGACTTTCATCGGCCGATTCACTCAACCGCAGGACGTTGAGAAAGTTCGACATCTTCTGAAAGAAAGCGGCGGCGACCAAGATTTAGTTGCTCAGTTGCCCACTCTTGGTCCTGGACAATTCCAGATGGTTGCTCCAGATGTTGACCCTGCACCAGTGCCAATTCAGTGTCGATGGTTGTATACTGACCATGGTGCGCCGCTAAATGAGGATCAAGTTGAGGAACTAATCGGCCCTGAAATTAGAGCATGGGCCAAAACAAGGTCGGCTGGTAAATCGAAGAACCGTGGTGCTGGAGCGGCAAAGGCTGCAAGTCGAGGCTCCTCTTGGAATAAATCAGATGTCAAGGATGAACTTGGTTTGGTTGAGGCGGCGAGAATTAAGGCAATCGGTGGCATGACTGCTGCTGCTCACGG
>DALZ01000169.1:6343-7850 GCA_002496955.1 Euryarchaeota archaeon UBA128
GGTTTAGCCGTCTTGAAAGATGGGCGAGACCCGCTCTACACCATGCAAGCTACGGCCAACACCGCTTCAGTAATTGCCTTAGGTTGGACTTTGATTGCGTTAATGCTGGCTTGGCGTGACCGAGAACTGGATTGGTGGTGGATTCTCGCTGGGACCGGTATTTCTACAATAACCGGATTAGTGATTGCGTTGGAAGGATTGCTATCTCATGATACTGAATTGTTGAGGAAATTAACAAAATTCGCCCGCACTTTCCAATTATTCCTCGTCGCTTGGTTATGGATTCTTGTGACATGGTCTGAATTTGGTGACCTGAATCTAAGAGGTGCTCAACCTGTGCTAGAAATTGTCGTAGTTTGGGTTTCAGTCTTCGCCATTATTGAGCTTGTTAATCGCTTCAGGCTGGGTAAAATACGCTGGAACGGTAGTAGTGCCTTGGATAAAATTGTTGGGTTTTCAGCCGTGCTAACCGATGCCCAGATAACCGAAATGAAATCAAACTCTTCGCAAATAATGTCAGGATTGCGCCTAGGTTTGCATTGCTTCACATTTGTTTGGCTAGCCTCACTTCTGATGCTGTCCGAAGGAGTCCTGCCTGATACGTCCTCTATTGCATCAAGTTGGGGTAGACCCACCCTATGGCTAGCCTCACTATACGGCTTGATTGTCATTTCAGAGTTATGGTTGCGTATGCGCGGCAGAATGCCAGCAGAATACTGATTTCTCGGCGTTTTGCAACACACTGATGGCTATTTTATTATATACTGCTTAACCATAGTGCTGTTCATGCAACCGCAAGATGCACAGATGATGGGCCAAGTGGCCCCAGCAGGAGCCATGGGCCAACAAGTGATTATAGTTCAAAATAAAAGCGGAGGGCCGAAGGTTTTCGGTATCATCGCAATTATTCTCGGTGGATTGGGTGTGTTAGGAGGTATGCTGAATCTTACTACCGATCTAGAAGGTTTGGGGGGCGGAATCAAAACAATGTACTACATTACAACACTCATGGGATTGGCTTCAAGTGGATTGTTTGCCTGGGCAGGCGTTTTACTGTTTCAATACAAGAGAGCCGGTGTATGGTGGGGCTTCGGTGCAGTTGGAATTACTATTCTTAGTGGCCTGATTCAAACCTTTTTCATCGCATCAGAATTTGAGGATGCACTTGGGGAAGATGCTGGCGGATTTATGGCGACTCTGGGACTAATCATGGTCGGCATTCAGGCAGTATGTTGCAGCATGGTTGTTGCCCTGCCACTGATAATGAATGGCGCAGATCTTGAGTGAAACTCTGTCTGAAAATAACCCAACCCCGCATCCTTGGATGTGTTGATATACACGAGTGATGCCGTTCAATATACAGCAGGAGTCGCCCAGCTTGGTCAAAGGCGCTGGGATGAGGTCCCAGTCCGTAACGGTTCGCAGGTTCGAATCCTGCCTCCTGCACCACCAACAGTGAGCAACCTGCCAAATGCCAGTCAAATCGTAATTGATTAAGTACCGTGAA
>DALZ01000169.1:8261-10354 GCA_002496955.1 Euryarchaeota archaeon UBA128
TTTAATGCGTTTGGAAAAACCACGATTATGGAGCCGTTTGAATGGGAAGTTGCTGGTCAAAAGGGCATGGTAATGAAGGCTGTTAACGAGTATTGGACAAGTGGTCAAAGACAAGCCAATTCGTTGCATGAAATCTCCTACAGGGCTTGTTTCAAGCCACAGTTGCCAGAATTTTTTATCAATCGTTTAACCAAACCTGGTGATGGAGTATATGATCCATTTATGGGTAGAGGAACTACTCCTCTTCAGGCTCGATTGATGAATCGCAGGCCCATGGGCAATGACATCAACCCACTAAGTCAAGTTCTACTAGCACCGCGACTAAATCCTCCAACCATCAAACAGATTGCAGAACGTCTGGACAGTATTGACCTGTCCATAACGATTGAGAAATACGATGATCTCCTGCACTTCTATCATAAGGACACATTAGCTGAAATCATCGCGCTGAAGGAATATTTACTGCGGAAGCAAGAAAATCAGACTATTGATAATGTTGACGCATGGATCAGAATGGTGGCTATCAACCGCCTAACGGGACATTCGTCAGGATTCTTTTCGGTATATTCTCTACCACCAAACCAGGCTGTAAGCGTTAAAAGACAAAAAAAGATCAATGAAAAGCGAAATCAAATTCCTAAATATAGGGCGATAAAACCGAGGATATTGAAAAAGTCAAAATCGTTGCTTAAGGATTGGAATAGGCCTGAGATTAGCGAGGCAACAGATGTTACATTTGGAATCCTATCGACAGCAGATTCGAGAAGGGTTTCGGACATACCTGACGATTCAGCTTCGTTAGTTGTAACCTCGCCACCATTTCTGGATGTAGTTGATTATCAAGGTGATAACTGGTTGAGGTGCTGGTTTATTGGCGTTGAATCAGGAAACATCAAAATTAGCCAACACAGGAAAATTACTGAATGGGAAAAAAGCATGACTGATGTATTGTGTGATCTAAAGCGGATTGTTATACCCGGAGGTTACATTGCTTTTGAGGTTGGAGAAATTAAAGGAGGGGAGATATTACTTGAGGAGAATGTCCTTCGATGCGGGGTCAGGGCAGGTCTGGAGCCAATTATCATAATGATTAATCAGCAAGATTTCACTAAAACCGCTAACGCATGGGGAGTCACAAATGCAAAGAAGGGTACCAATACACATCGAATTGTCTTGTTTAGGAATGGCCCTAGTGAGATTTTACAATGACCGCTCCGATTCCTGAGAAAGATACCAAAACATTCAATTCTAAAGCTGGAGGATAAACTACACCAATTAATCCCTACTACCTGTAATCGTGAGAAGAAGCATTGTTGTTAACGAGATTATAATGTGGGCGATAACTGCTGCACCGAAAATTGGCAGCACGTCATCCCCAAAATTATCAACAAATGCCTCAGAATCAAATATGGCGTTTATCAATGAAAATGCCAATAAAGATGTTAGAAAACCCAGGGGTGGCCCGATTACTTGCCACAACTTCGATGCTTTGTTATTGAATGCCAAGTATGTTGAAAGCATTGTCACGCTAAGAGAGGTGAATAGCCAATATAGGAGTAGATAGAACGAAAAGAAATCCAGAAAATCGTCTAACTCTCCA
Organism: Euryarchaeota archaeon UBA128; assembly: GCA_002496955.1. GTDB lineage: Archaea > Thermoplasmatota > Poseidoniia > Poseidoniales > Poseidoniaceae > MGIIa-L1. The sequence goes on from DALZ01000169.1 coordinate 9,862, forward strand.
TCGAACAGTCCATAAAAAAAAGCGAACGAAAAAAACGCTAAGAAGATTATAACATTGGGAATTACTGTTAGCATAAAGTTACTGAGGTTATTGGAATCTTTTGCCACATCCTGATAGTATATTTGTTGAGGTGTTGTCGATGCTTGCTGAACATACTGTTGAGGCACGTAGGCTTGATTGGCGGGGCTCCTCGGGTCTGGAATCATTGGATTGCATGAGCAAATATGGTCATAAATACATTATGCCGACGCAGATAAGTTCAGATTTGGCATTTTGGGCAGAAGTCCAATCGACGCCCGGAAAGCCGCGTATGGACAATTAACGAGTTGCAATTATGACATTCGAGGCCGTCCCTAGTGAACACGTAATGCCTTGCTTGATATCTTGATAGTCCGTTGTCGCGCAGGGTTTTGTACAATTCTTGCGGAACCGTAACCCCTTTTTCATGATAGGCTAAAGCGGTTATCTCGATGGCCGATTTAGCTAATTGGTG
>DALZ01000135.1 GCA_002496955.1 Euryarchaeota archaeon UBA128
TTGATTATCACCATAACCGTCACTATCGGTATCGCGATATTGTGAAGGCACTAACGGGAAATCATCAATTTGTGTTGCACCATAAGTCTGGTTGTCTCCCCAGCCATCCTTATCAGTGTCACGCCACTGAGAGGGGTTCTCGGGGAAATCGTCTATTTTTGCTGCTCCAAAAGACTGATTGTCCCCCCAGCCGTCAAAATCGGTGTCTTGCCACTGAGTTGGTTCTAGCGGAAAGGCATCAGAACCATTGTAAATCGTCCAGTTTTCATCACCGTCAGAATAACTGTCGCCATCAGTATCTGGGCAACCGAAGCGATCTGCTGAGGATGTGCCAGTGATGAATGGGCAAGCATCGGGGGCGGTAGCTAACTCTAACCATTGACCGATACCCCAAGCAATATGCGTCTCATTCCATGCCGGGTCATCCCAATTATCACCGTAACCATCCGCATCAGTATCAGTCCACTGAGTATTATCTAATGGAAAAGCATCAGCGAGTCCAACTGGATGGGCATACCACTCACTTACGCCGAATAACCCGCCCGGGTCAGCATCAGAAAAACCATCACCATCGGAATCTAGGCAGCCAAACCTGTCACTCGACGAGGCACCAGAGTTATACGGGCATGAGTCGCCTTGATAGCCGTCTAAATTATCTCCATATCCGTCGTTATCAGAATCTAACCACTGTGACGCTTGGAACGGAAATGCATCTGCACCATTATTTGGCCCCCAACCAATCTCAGGATCAGAATACCCGTCTGAATCACTATCTAAGCAGCCTTTCCTGTCGTATGCAGAGGTTCCCGGGACGAAATCGCAAGCGTCCTCTGAATCGATGTAACCATCCTCGTCGCTGTCTCGGTCATTGGAATCTATTGATGCTAGTAAAGTGTAGTCAACACCATCGTTAAAGAAGGTGTCTTTGCCTTTGACTTTGATGTAAACCCAATCTGCAGTGGTCATTACTGTGCTTAATTTTCCACTGGTATCTTCATTACTTTGGACTTTCGAGTTAATCTGGTTGCCACTTGAGTCATGAATTGAGAAGTCAACCTCCCAGCCATCACCAATTATTGGGACCATGTTTGAACCTGAACCTGAGAAATCAACCTGAACTATGTCGCCCTTGTAGGCGTAAATCTTCCACCAATCTTTCTCGTCGGTCGGAGAACATCCATCGTCATAACAAACATAGCCTTGGGCAGATACACCTTCGTTGAGGGTACTAGCACTCTGTAAATTGTCGTCTGCTGATGAATGCGGGATAAACATCATCAGCAGCGCGACGAGAGTCACGACCATGAATCGCTGCGCGACCATGTCCCCCAATCGACATATCATCTATGAAGTAGACGCTTTTGATTTGCTGAATAATTATTGCGGGAACGGGTAAAGAAGCACCAGTCTCACTACTCAGAAACGCAAATGCAACTGTGCAGGATAGAATAAGTTGAACATACAGTGCTAAGCACGGCCTTTTCTGAAAGAATCATCGGGCGTTCCAACAAAACAGCCAATCACCCAAGGGTAGGTGAATGTGACGTGATAAGAATAGGTTCCGTCAACAACCCTACCATTACACTGATCTAAGTCTCCCACTCCATCTTGCCAGTAAAAATCATCTCTGAATTGACCACTCCACACACCACCGGGAAAGTCTCCTTCGCCATCTTGATTTGTTCTGTTACCATCTCTCAATACGTATCCGGATTCAATAGCACGAATAGTTCCGTTGTCTTCGACAAACGGCCCTCGTATCGGAAAACCGTCTGCGGCATAACCGATCACTGCTGAGATGGTGGTGCCGGTTGTATCGTACATCGATGCCGGGTCACCGTGATAATGGTAAGCTCCGTCTGGCTGTGTGTGAGCATGATTGTCATCCTCGCCAAAGTCATTATTCGGATGCATTGGGTCATAGCGCCATGGAGTGTCTGATTCAAAACAACCGACCTTTTCCTTACCGAGAGGGTCTGGCCCCACACCGTAACACGCTGCGGCCAGCAAGTCTAGTTTTACTCCGTTAAGAAATACCGCGTTGTCATAACTAAGCGATAGGGCAGTAATTTGGCTGGCTATCTGTGGATTGATAGGGATTGTGAAGGTTTCCCAAACTGCAGCCGTCTTAGTGGCAAAAGAACCATTCACTGCAAAATCATGATTTGGAATACCATTGCTGTAAATTATGCACTGATCGTCTGTTGCAGATATGTTTACTGACGCTGGCAAAACCTCATTGGTGGACTTGTCAATAGGATTAGCGTAGTAATCGCCTACATACGCCAAGCACGATGAATTATTATTATCAAATATTACGTTAGTAATATCAACTGCAGTTGAAGTGTTGGGCACCAACTCTTCCTCGACTGCTGAGTCGCCGTCAAGACAGCCGGCAGATAGCATCAACAGGGTCAAGAATACTGCAATTATTACCTTATTCACAATAACTCGTCGATAACTAAGGCAATGAATGTAGCGGTTTGCAGGCTCACTTATCAGCGATTGCTCGGTAGATTTCTAAAAAGTCACGTGCGTTGTGCTCGTAGGTATACTTTGCCAGAACCAATTTTCTACCACTCTCACCTTGACTCTGCCGGAGTTGTGGTTGTGCTAACATTTGATTTACGGTTCGAGCTAGGTCATTTGCATTACCCATCTCAAAAAGTCCGCCAACGGACTCATCCACCATTTCAGTCAAAGGCGCCATATTGACCGTTGCGATTGGTGTGCTACTTGACATTGCTTCCAATGGAATCAACCCTTGGCCTTCATAATATGATGGATAAACAACCAAATCTGCGCTTCTGAAGTGCTGCGCTAGATTACTGAAGGACATGCTGCTTCTGATAAATACGGAATCGGTCAGTGCAAGTTTTCTCGCTTCTTTGAGTAATTTTGCTTTCATGTGGCCACGTCCAACAATTATCAGTTTGGCACCCGGATGCTCTTGGATAATCTTTGGCATTGCCCTGAGTAATGTCATGTAACCTTTCCTCGCCACTAACCTGCCAACTGCGAGCAACATTGGCGTTTTGGTATTGGGCTGGTGGTTAAGCGCCTGCTCGTCATCACACCCGTAGCGGTGACGAATTTTTTCGTGAGCAAGTTGCTCTTCTTCATCATCAATATTTGCTGGTCTGAACACCTTATGGTCACAACCCCATAGAACAACTTGCGCGTTATACTGTTCACCTGGCGCATACCACTGATTGAACTCTCGGAGTGTCGAATGAGAATTTGCCACACTTACTGAACTGTTTAGCAAGCCGGCTTTTTCATATCGCGCATACCACTTTGCAGTCAACCAGATCGCCAAATCGTTTGGATTTCTCCATGTCGCTGATTCCCCCGCCTTAGCTGCCCGTTTCACACCCTCCTTTTCACCAAGCCAAGACCCATGTAGTGAACAGCATACTGGGGCAATATGGCGTTCTAAATATTGAAATTCCTTGGCAGTGAAAGAAGCCAACGGAAGATGCACATGGATTACATCGAATGGATCAGCAGCGTGTAAATGTTTAATCATTCGGAAGCAATTTTTGGCATATGATCGAGTAAATTTCATCGGTAACTTAAGCCAAGGCACCTCAACAATACTTACTCCTGATTGTGCTGGTGCGCTACCATCATGGGCGCGCGTTAGTACAGTTACTTGATGACCAAACGATGCCAAGTGACCAGCCAGATGATACACAACAGAGCCTATACCGCCCCACCTTGGCGGATACTCTCCGGCAATCATCCCAATGTGCATCATCTTGGCGACGACTACTTTGCGTTTGAATTTTGACCAGCCATGGCCCGATAATCCCATGAATTATTCATCCAATGACTTCAAAACCGAAAATCCTCCCGGTCAACTATGGGCGATAAACTCCCAGTCACCGTCACGGTAATACTTCCAACACGGAATGAAGAGGAGGCAATCGAACCAACCATAGATTCCATACCAACTGGCTGGTGCAAAAAGTTAGAAATTTTGATTGTCGACGGTAATTCTAGTGACAAGACCAGAGAACTAGCCCTAAAGAAGGGGGCCAGAGTTCATCTTGAGGACCGTCGAGGATATGGACGCGCTTATCGGACTGGATTTGACATTGCAAGTCATGATATTATTGTGACAATGGATGCTGATTGTACTTACCCGGCTGAACTTGTGCCAAAGTTAGTCAAGAAACTCATCGATGAAGACTTACAATTCATCACGTGTGATCGGCTATCACTGGCCGAAGATGGATCGATGTCCGGATTACACGGATTTGGCAACTGGGCACTATCGTTTACGGCCCGTCTGCTATTTGGCTATGGAATCAAAGATTCGCAATCGGGCATGTGGGTGTTTAGAAAATCGATTTTTGAAAATCCAAAAATGCGGCCTACCAATGATGGTATGCCGTTGTCTGAAGAGATTAAAATACTCGCTAGGAAAATTCTCGGTAAATCAAAAGCCATTGAAATTTCAGTACCATACCGGCCCCGTGTAGGTGACGCAGAAATCCATACTTGGGGCGACGGCTGGAAGAACTTCAAATTCCTGTTTGCTAAGCGATTCGGACTCAATCGAACAAGAACTCCATGGGGCTCAAGAGAGACTAATCCTGATTCAACCAACAAGAATCTGCCAGAGCAATAGTTAATCCAACCCCTCTTCTTGTTCGAGCTTTGACCAAACATCGTTGACAACTTCGGTTGAGTTATCGATTACCCCGCCCTCCAATTGGTTATCACTAGACTTGTTGCTCGGGTCCCTAAGCGAGTCCCATGATTTGATTAACTCGTCCTCAAATGTCGCTCGCCGTCGTTTGGATATCAATGCAGTAAGTATAATCATTGCCAAAACTATCAATCCGCCTCCTGCAATAAAGGGGATGTTTGATTTGGTTTCATCAGCATCACTAACGACCAATGTCCGAGAAACTTGGCTAATTGTTACAAATTCGCTATTTTCATCGGTGGCGATGACTTTTAGATTTGGACGGCCTGATTTCTCTGGCTTAACCTCAACTGAGCCCTCCCAAGTGTTATCCCCATCTAAATCCTGTAATACAAACTCCCAGACTTGGATGCCGTGAACAATTGTGGCTCTAACATCGTCTGTAGTTCCATCAGGATCAGACAAAACTATGCTTACCTTGATGGTCGTCTGCAGACCCGTAGTAAGTTGTGTCGGTGTAACAATTAATGATTGTGAATCTAGTACTGGATTAGTATTTTCAACTCTGATATTTCTTGTCGTAACTTCAGTGTTTTGAAGCCCATCCCTAACGGTCAACTGAACTAAATACTCACCCGGGGATAATGTAATCTGTTCAGTGCTCGAACTAAATGTGGAGATGGTTAGACCTGTAGCCTTGTCGATAACTTCCCATTGTCGATACACTATGTCGAAGTCCGCGTCTGTTGACGCTTCTTCAAGGGTGATTATATCGCCGCCTTGGAATGACTCGCCCTCGGCAGGATAAATTATTACAGCATCAGGCTTTGATGGTAGTATTGACAGAGTCATGTACTCTATTCTTTGCATGCCGTCAGTATCAGTCAATGTAATGGTAATTTGATGTTCGCCGGCTTGTAGTTGTGAGATGTGAGTAATATCTGCATTGACGCTGTCGAGTATTGCGTCATTATGCAGGTTTGAAACAACAGACATTGTGAAGTCATCCCCATCATAATCAATTGAATTAATTGCATTCCAGAAGATGTATTCGGATGAGTGATAGGTCAAACTTGAATCTGGTGTTGCCAGCCTCAAGACTGGCGCGGACTTTGCCACTTCTACCACAGTAGTTGCCGTTGCAGGGGGATTGATACCATCATCCACTTCAAGAGAAATGGTATGTAACCCGCTGCTCAAGCGCGTTGCATAGTATAGACCCTCTTGATTTGTTGATGACAGTCTTCCGTCACGATCGCTGGTCCAAGAAACCTGTAAAAACTCGGTGCCAAGTGTTGGCTCATCAGGTGCACAATGCCAGAACCCAACCGAATTAAAGGATGCACAACTAGAGTCATAATCTCCCGAACCATTACCTGATAAAAGGACAAGTTCCGATGAATCATAGTTATCATCCATTGATGGCGATTTAATTATGGCCACTGGTGCAGAATTTAGCACTGTGATTAGTTCAGTAGCTACTTTTACCGAGCCGATATTTTCTACTGAATCGTCCGTAACACGCATCTCGATTGTATGCACTCCGCGCGATAAGTAACCTTGCCAGACATTACCAGAAATTCCATCTGACCATTGGAGCACGCCGTCTAAGCTAGAATAAAATTCAATTGCGAGGTTATCGCCTTCCGGATCAACAGTCTGCGAACCGTCTAATGTCACCACATTCTCACTATAATTTGCCGCTCTTACTATGGAAAAAATTGGATCCGGTATTTGATTGTATAACACTGTATCATAAGATAGCACAACGGGAGCGTTGACGCCATCATCGACATTCAGCTGTAACTGAAAATTGTTTTCCGGTGGTGCGGGATTTCCAACTGTTGAAATTGCAGGGAAGGTGTATTCGATTACCTCATCACAGTTCATCGGCGAATCGGATTGGTCTGGATATGTCAGTCCGTATGATGTGCTAATCCAGCAATTTAGTTGGTCACCCTCGGGATCATAGGTGCCGGAAAGATTTAGTTCAACACTACCAGTCTTGGCCATAACTAACTCATTGAACGAATTGAGTTCAGGGGTGAATTCAACAAATACAACTGGAACTAGATTTGCCAGCTCGATGGTTCGCGTCTGCTGCACACAGTTATTCTTTTCATCACACACTTGGGCAGTTATCTGATGAACACCGTCGCTCAGGTCTTGAGAACCAGCGCCACTGTTCACAGTAAATTTGTCTGTATTACCAATAACTCCATCCAATGAAGAGGTCCACTCCCAGGATAAAGCATCGTCATCTAAATCCCATGACCTTGACGCATTGAATTCAACCTGCGAAGCACTGGGAAAGATATCTGCATCGGTCGGCGTATCCCAATACAAGAACGGCGGCTGGTTGTCCAATGGAAGTAGGCAATATACCAGTTTGTTATCATCCAATTGAACTGAACTACTGTTGGACTGACCATCATACGAGCATGCGATGGTCACCGTCGAAACCGCTGATGGACCTAAATTTGTCCAACGCTGGCCAACAAAGTCTGGAAACGTTACGTAACCATTTTGATCCGTGTTCTGCTGAGCATTTGGTTCATATTGGTCGAAACTTAGTTGTACGGGAGCGTCAGGAATACCGTTTGAATTGTTATTTTGGACCCATACAGAAATGTCCCATGCAACGTCTATTTCACCTGAGGGTGCAATGTTGGCGTTGCTTAATGCGATTTGATTGGGTTGGTGCAAATGAAGATTAGACAGCGAATCAACGTTGATAATTGTTGATTGAGTGAGATCTGTTAATCCACTCCAGTTTACTATACTATCCTGTAAGGTAATTGACCCACTACATTGACTTGTTATGACATTATCAGTGCCGGTAAGCGATTGGTGCTCAGAAAGCACTAGACAGCTGGTTCCGGACAACTCAGCCCGGCTAAGTGACGACGGGTAATTCCGGTTATTGTTTCCGTTCCAAATCAATCCTGTGTGTTCCCCATCCATCGACAGTAAATCGATAATAGCAGCTGCACGATTAATACTCAACGCTGGACCGGCGTCACTACCCAAACGTTCAGTTCTGATAATAATGTCATGTAAGTTTACTTGACCACCTTGCTGTCCAATATTCAAACCACTATTATCAATCGATATGGGGTCGTAGGCTGGGGCGTTATCTTCAATGGTCAAATGATTGAGCCATAAATCGACAGAATCCTTAACCAAAACACCACTACCAGCAGAGTAAGATACCGAGCAAAAGTTGCAGGTTACATCTCCTGAATTAGATTCTATATCGTTGGATTTCTCAAATACCAGACCTGCTTGCTCCATATCATTTAGGCCTAGATTACCGTTCCCAATCGCGGTTAAATTCGACAATGTAACATAGCGAGAATCGTAGACGTGAGCGCCTGATTGCCCATTATCAGTTAATTGTAGTCCGTCAACAATCAGAGTTGAGGAATCAATAAAGAGGCCGTCTCCGGTATTGTTGTGTAAGTACCAGTCGTTGCCTTGCATAGCACCACCAGAAGTTGCTGAAATCCCCGGGCCTGGTGCGCCGCTTATTTCTAATCCATCAAAAGTCGGCGCAAAAAATGAGGAACGAATGGCCAATCCTGCTTCGTGAGCACCTTGACCGGGATCACCAGAATTGTGAATTGCTAAATCCCTAAACGTGGTTGATGAGTCGACAAAATAGAGTCTTAGCCCAACGCTTGTTGAATCTTCTATGGTGGTGTTTTCAAACCAAGCACCGGTCGCATTAACCTCAATGGCCGCAAAGGCGAGGTCTGAGGTTTTGGCATTTGGTCCGCCAGTACCTCGAACGACTGTGTTGGTAAAGTCTGCAGTCTCATAGTTAGTATAGTTTGTATGGTTAGCCTTATCGACATAGATCCCTCTATACATCGAGTTGGTTACCAAACAATCGCGCACCACCGCTCTGGTATAGCCGCCATCGTCGATATGACGAATTAGGATTCCATAATCGGATTTATCAACTGACACATTGGTAATCAGTGGACGACTATCTTCTACCCAAACACCCGCAGATATCGCACTGGCTCCCTCTGCGGTGACGTTATCGATATCAAGATGCGAATAGATGCCTCCAGAATCTCCCCATATGTTCAGACCTCTAATGCGCATGTCGCTTAACTCGGCGCGCTCAACAATAGGCGAAGACCCTGCGCCGACCGATAAGCCAATGCCATAGCGCCAATCATTGTAGAAAAATCCTCGACCTGCTTGGCTGACTTCAAGGTCTTTGATTACTGGGCTGGCGCTGGTGAATAGATCTATGCCAACTCTTGATGGGTTCACTACCGAGACGTTGGTCAAGAGTGGGTCAGAACCATATATCGTCACCCCAAACATAGCTGATTGAATTGTTAAATTATCAATTACTGAGCCACGGCCTACCGAGGACTGATTGAATTGAATACCGTAATGGAGTCCACTATTAACTACTGAAAGTATGACTGGGCATGCAGTATCGCCTTCTATTAACAATCGCCCTTCGACAAAAATACGTGCCGAATCAGGTAATTTAATTGTAGTGCAGGGCGTAATAATTAGTTCATCCGTCACATTAATTGTGTAAGATTCGCTTAGTTCAACCACTCCACTCCAAGTAACCTGGGCTTTGCTGGTGGCTGGAAAATCCTGAATTAATGAAAAATTGGTGTTGTCATTGTTTGGTAGTTGGGAAAGTGGTAACATCAACATAAGCAACAGCATAAACAAACAGGAGAAATAGCGCTTACTCCCCCCATCCATAACGCTTGGTTGATTCTCACGCATTTGAATAGTTCGTCTTAATGAGTGATTTAGCGAAAGTGCTGGCCGACAGTAATCAATAAGAAACTACTTGATTTAGCAAGGTCATGCCTGAGGCATTTGTCTTGTTCAAAACGCTACCTGCACGGGAACGTGATGTGTATCAAACACTGAGTAACCATGCGTCAGTTGTAGAAGTTCATGCCCTATACGGAGAATACGATTTGATTGTGCGCGTGAGTTCAGAAGACTCGCGCAAACTTTCTGGAATGCTAATGAGCGACTTCCGTCAGATTGATGGAGTCAAGGATACACAGACTATGATTGCTGTAGAGTATTAGGTGATAGAATGGCAATAGGATTTGTTTTGATTACTACAGAGCCGGGACAAGAGAAAGCCGTAAGAGGCAGACTCGAAGAGATTGAATTAGTTACTGCTGGGTGGATGTTATTTGGAGAGTATGACCTAATCGCCAGAGTACAAGCCGATGACGAGTATGATTTGACCAGATGTATTGTTGAGGAAATCCGACCGATGGAAGGCATAGTCGAAACCAAGACTTTGATTGGCGCTGAACTTTAGCCCTCGGCATGAATTCTGCGCTCTAATTCACCAGCAACCTTCACGCAGCCTGCCTCTCTAAATCTCACAATCGCTTCAAGCATCGATGCTCTACGTGAGGCCGGGAATAATCGCGAATGTAATAGCCACCACCTGGCAGAATACCGAATTGCCGCGCTACTACGAGCAAACTTTGTTGGTAAAGCTAGGTCTGCAAAGTATCCCTTAGCTAATTCCACTTTAGTATCCAACAGTGCCTCGGCCAAACGTAGTTTGAGTGAATTGGCAATTAATGGATGATTAATTTGATAGCAACTCGATTCTACTAACTCTATAACTCGATCAACAGATTCTTGACCCGCAGAATATTTGGCTATCGCAGTCTTACTTTTTAATTGAACAATGATTGCGTCATCAACCGAGCCAACTGCCTCAAGATTTGTCACAATTTCAGCCCCAGCGGAAAAATTCTGATTGGCAATCGCAATCGAATGCCTAATTGCAGATATCGCAACAACTAGTGACTGTCGGCCTTGTCGAATATTCTTCAACTCTATTTGTTGTAAATAATCCTCAACTTTATCGATTGTTGAACTGTTAACTGATTGGTTGGGAAATCTATCCTCAAGTATTCGGTTAGCGAGTGAAATTAACATTTTAGCACTTTCAGAGTGAGATTTTTGATTGATATATTTTGGCAGCATAGCCTCGCAATCACTTATTCTACCCTCCATCTGCGCCAAAACAAATTCTAATTCGATTAATTGTTCATCGGATAAGTGTGCTAGGTTGGCCCTAATTATTGATGGTTCATAGCGATATGCAGCGATTTGCGATTCAATATAAGCCAGTTGCGGAGAAATACCATTATCCATTATTGATTCATTTACAATCATCGCTAGTGCTGCAGTATCAAAATTCATGTTCCCGCTTAACACATTACCTAACTGCGTAACAAAATTAGGGATATCAGACTTTGACAGATGGTACAAATAATTCTCAAAAGCACCGAGTGCAGTTTGACCTGCCCAATGCTGTGCGAGCAATTCATGTAGTCCTAACTTAGTTTGCTTACTCATGTTATTGCTGATAACGTTACGAATTAAATGCTGTAACTCAAACCTGTTATCTAAGTTCCAACGCACTAAATTCAGGTCATCATAATACGCTAAATCATCTGCTATGAAGGAATATTTAGGAAGCAAAGGTTTCACTTCCAGAGACAATGGCAAGATCTGATTTCTTTGAGTTTCAGTCAACCCACTGAGCACAACATCCTCAACATATTGGATAACGGTTGAGGAGGACTCTGGGGCGTTATATTCTGGCTGATGCAACTTAAGAGCCAATGGGTGCTGACCCAAAGATTGAGCAATTAGTTGCCGTTTTGAAAGGTCAATAT
>DALZ01000110.1:0-5343 GCA_002496955.1 Euryarchaeota archaeon UBA128
TTATCCTCTCTGGAACCACACAAGCACATTCAGCGAGCACCTTCAATGTCATAATAAAACAGAACGATTTACAGCCTGGCACTACCCAAATTGAATACAATGACTCGATAATGTGGTACAATGCAGATTCAAGAGACAATGTTACGCACAGAATTGTATTCGACGCAGACGGGGACGGGGCCTACAACGGCTCGGCAGACTGGGACTCAGGCGCGATACAACAAGAGTGCAATCCTAGTTCAAACAATTCATCGTCAGATTGCAATGAGTCGTTTTTGGTCTGGTTCAATGGCACATGGGGCGTTGGCGAATATAATTATCAAGCCATATCGTCCAACGGAGAGGTGCTAAACGGCACAATTGTCGTAATTGAACATATTGAAGAGGCGACGGGACCGTCCATAGGCAGCACATTTGGTTCATTTGAAGACGATGACGATCAAGTCGATGATGTGGATACTACAGATGATGATAAGAAGCGAGTCTTATTGTTGGTTGCCAGTGCTTCAGCAATCGGTTCTATTGCTCTAATAGTATTACTACTCAAGCGCCGATAATTATCCTTGAGTTATCAAGTGATGGATTGTCCTGACGTGCACCCCGGTTGCTCCATTCTTGACCATTGTGTTTGATTTAGCGCCCCAGTAGGTTCCAGCAATATCCATGTGTGCCCAAGTTATCTGGTCTCCGTCTTTGTCATAGTCAACATTTGGCACGAATTGTTTCAAAAATGCAGCAGCAGTATTCGCTCCACCCCAGCGACCAGCGCCAAGGTTTCGAGTATCAGCAATCTTAGAATCGGTCATTTCTTTTTCAAACGCTGGTAGTAAAGGCATTGGCCATGCTAATTCGTCTACTGCATTACCAGCTTCGTGAATACGTGTTCTGAAAGCATCATCATTAGACCACAAACCAGTCGCTTCATGTCCCAAAGCAACAACACAGGCACCAGTTAGTGTTGCGAAATCAATGATGTATTCAGGGTCGAATTCTCCAGCTTTCCACAGGCCATCAGACAGCACAAGGCGCCCTTCAGCATCTGTGTTAAGAATTTCAATAGTTTTACCAGACAGCCCTTTTATGACGTCTCCAGGCCTTGTGGCATTGGCTGCTGGCATGTTTTCTGCCATACAAGTTATACCAACGACCCTTCCTTTATGCCCGGTCTGTGCCAAAGCTTCCATAGTACCAAAGACGGTTGCAGAACCACCCATATCATATTTCATTTCGTCCATTCCAGCACCTGGTTTTAGGGAGATTCCGCCAGTATCAAAGGTGATTCCTTTGCCAACTAGCACTGGACACTTTCCTTTGACATCCTTGTTCATTTCAAAGATGACCATGCAAGGCTTCCTCGATGATCCTTTACCAACTGCAACCAATCCTCCCATGTTTTCTTTAAGTGCTTGATCGTAGTTGATTATGGTGACATCAACATTGTCGTATTGTTTCGCCCATTCATACGCGCGATCAGCGAATTCTTCAGGATACATGTCATTAGGTGGACAGTTTCCTAAATCTCTTGAAAGGTGTACTCCCTTAGCAACTCCGCGATATTGTTCGACTAAAGCAGTCAAATCTCCCGCTTCTTTTTCGCTACATGCGAGTCTTACCTGTTTGACAGCATCTTCACCCTCTGCATCATCATCTTTCATCTTGTAGTGGTCATAAGAGTAATCTCTGAGCATCATACCTTCAGCGAATGCTGCCATCTGGGCGACACCAGCGTTGGAGAATCTCACAGTGAAATCATTGCCATGAATCTTCTTGATAGCAGCGAATACAGCAGCCCCGGCCTTTCGGTAGTCGTGAGCAGATATTTTGTCGCTTTTACCTAACCCTGCGAGAATGATTTTACCGTCTTCACCACCAACGAGAGAAATAGTAGACTTCGCTTTACCCTTGAAATCACCAGCACCAAGCACTCGATTGATTTGAGTTTTCATTGCCTGAGACAAACCTCTTTCGCATTCTTCAGGTATTGATTCAGTACCTTCTATTAATGGTAAAATTAGGGTTCCATTGATGTTATCATTTACACTTACAGTCATTTCCATGCTATCGCCTGTAGTGCCGTGCGGCCGGTAGCATTTCAATTATCGTGTGCATCCTCACGAGACGTCAACTCGATATCTTCTTCTTCTGGTCTTAATATTGCGGCTAGGCCTACAACTGAAGCGATGACTGTTACCGGATTGAACAATCCATATCCAAACAACCCCTCGGATTTTTGATTCATTGAGGTTTCGATAACGCTGGCATTGATGCTCTCAGTAACCCATGTGGATGCGTTAATGACGCGCTTTTGGTAATACATTTGCCACGTTCCATCACCATCAATAGAAAGTTCTCCCAGGTCCAGTTTTATCACGGTGCTATTAGTAGCATTAACGGTAAAGGCATCAGATGTCCAGACTATTTCACCATTGGAACTGACATGTTGTAAGGTTGCATTGGAGGTCGAGGCTTGTCCGTAATTTACTACATCTAGGGTAACAGAATCTGACGATACATCTAGGGCGCGAACATCGAGTCTGGCTCGCCAATACCATACATTGTTGATTAGATATCGCATTACATCCATTTCTTCTTCCAGACGGTCATTCAGGTTTTCAAACGACCCAGGAATAAACTGCTCGTCATCGGTTTCAAAAGTAAAGGTTGGAAAGCCCATAACTCCGTAACCGTAATCTCTGCTGGTACCGCAATTTGGGTATAGTCCTTGGTTTGCATTTTGAATTGGAATACTTGAGATATTGGCATTGACATCTTCTCTGATTTGCCAGAATAATTCCCAGTCAGCGGGCTGGTGAGCCCATTTACCCCATGGGTAGAGCATAATCCAAACCCCGGTGTGCATTGTAACGTATAGATCAGCATCAGTAACATACTCGTTCATATACATCGAATTATACATGGTTTCAGACTCGCTAAATGCGCTACTACCGGGTTGAGTTGTAGGACAGGTATTCCAGTAGTGATCATAATTTCGATTCAGGTCAACCTGATTAATGTTCCATCTGGTGTCAATATCGTTGCCATCAGGATTGAGCATTATCAAAACATGGACTTCAGTGTTCTTTAGTACCGTTATCGCCTCTTCATTCCCTTCTGCCCAGCCGTTGATATACCATTTTGCTGATAACCAAGCTAACGCTGTTCCCAAGTATTCGTTGCCGTGATGCCCACCATCGATGTAAACAATTTCTTTCGGACTACCATCTTCCTTGGTATCCAAAGACCAATCTGACAGCCTTACAACCCACAACGCTCTACCTAATTCAGATTCACCGGCACTCATCAGGTCAACAATCTCAGGGTAGTCATCCGCCCACCCATTAACTTCCATAGTCATAGCAGCCCAAGTCATATGCACATGACTGTCAATTGGTTCTCCAGGCCAGGTCTGTATTTCCCTCGGTTCTGATTGAGCCAAAGCGAGGGGAAGCGTCCCCATCAGCATAATCAGCACTAGACCGATGGCGACGCGCATGATGGTTCGTAATAATTCCCAAACAAAAATGCTTGGATTTAGTATTGCTCTACCAGTCACTGGTAAATGCGTTTGGATTGACCACCTTTTCGGATTCACGGGTCCAGATTTGTCCGGCGTCACCGCTAGAATAGACGTCAGCAAATGGGTCAATCTCTTCGGTTTTCTTGCTTCTTTGCATGTATGCTTCAACGCTTTCGCGCAGGTCCGGCTTAAACTTCCAATAGTGTATACGCCACTCTCGACCATCCCAAAGGGTGGTTTCCTCACTCTCTGTAGTAAGTAGATTGTAGTCTTGGAACATGTAAAACAGGTTTCTATCGGTTGGCTCAAGTGCGTTGTCAATTATCCGGTTGTAAAAACCAAAAAATCCTAGTGCATGCTCTGCCATTCCTTGAGCAACTTCACTATCCATTTCAAGATCGATGTGCTGTTGTATTGCTTTAGTAAGTTCTCCAAGTGTCATTCCCATTTCCAATACCCCCGGCGGCTAATTCTGCCCCAGAACACTATTTACTATTGTATGGCGATACATATTAAACCATCGGTCGAAACGGCGCTTTTTTACCGAAATCTGGCAAAAGTTATCCGGAAAACTGACACCAAATGCTCAATACCACAACAACCTGCCAATGTTCGTGGCAGACGAATTTGTGACCGGCAATTTCCTAGGGTTACCTAATG
Source organism: Euryarchaeota archaeon UBA128 (assembly GCA_002496955.1). Classification (GTDB taxonomy): domain Archaea; phylum Thermoplasmatota; class Poseidoniia; order Poseidoniales; family Poseidoniaceae; genus MGIIa-L1. Next base: position 4,178 of record DALZ01000110.1, read on the forward strand.
ACCCTGAAGATCCAGACATAGTCGTCCTTCAGGTTCCTTACGAACTAACAACATCATACGGCCAAGGAACCGCAGAAGGGCCAGCAGCATGCATTGCTGCAAGTTGCCAGGTTGAGTTATTTGACATCGCGCTGCGAGAAGACTTGCCAGCCGGTTACCGAATGCTCACGGCAGAAGCGTGGGACGGTAGCGGTAATACACTCAAACAACAACTTGCCAATATAACGACTTACCTACAAAAATGGCATGATGGTAAAACCTTCCCGATAATTTTGGGCGGGGAACACGGTATGCTCCCCGCAATAATCTCGTCACTTGAGAGCCACCCTCATGTATCAGGAGATTTTAGTCGATTAACCGTTGTTCAAATTGATGCTCATGCTGATTTGCGAGAGCAATTGGGTGGCGAACGCTACTCTCATGCATGCGCAGCAGCAAGGGCAATGGATTTCGGGCTACATCATCTCATTCAGATTGGCGTCAGGGCGTTTAGTAAGAACGAGTTTGAGCGAATTGAGAGTGATAATAAAATCACGACTTATTATGCTCATTCTGTTCTCAAGGATGATGCTGTTTGGCAAGACTGTATTGCTAAACTACGAGCCATTAAAGGGCCAATCCACCTCACAATCGATATTGATGGCCTCGATGGAAGTTTAGTGTCTGCAACTGGAACCCCAGTCCCTGGAGGCCTGACTTTTTGGCAAGCTGTAGACCTTATTGAGGCAGTTTTCTCCGCACCGAAAGGGAGGGTTATAAGCATGGATGTCAACGAAATCGTACCTCAACGCGACACCCCATTAACCGAGTTCACTGCTGCATCTTTAGCCACAAAAGCATTGGCTAACCATATTTTGGTAAGGAAATCAGGTCGCTGGTAAACACACTGGAGGGTAGTTAATGTCTAACGCACACGGCATTCATATTTTGGTTGATTATACAGGATTTTTCCCGACGGTTGATAACGTTAGCAAGTGGATGATTTTGGTCATGGAACGAGCCGTTGATGAAAGCTCAGCCAACCGAGTTCACTCCCATGTTGAAGTTTTTGATGGCATTAAATCACCTCCAGGCTTTGCTGCGGTGGTGTTGTTGGATGAAAGCCATCTGACTGCTCATTGTTATTCAGAAAAGGGTTGGCTGTCTATTGATTGTTTTACCTGCGG
>DALZ01000110.1:5728-10454 GCA_002496955.1 Euryarchaeota archaeon UBA128
ATCGCCCAAAATCAAGCTTGAGATGCGTAAAAGCGAACGGAGATTTACTAACGGGTGAGGATATCATGTCGATTAGAGAATTTGTAGACTCATATTTCTTTCACTTTAATGCTGGTGAGGTGAAGCGCGCCGCTCAATCATTAACCACACACATCGAGAGCGGAGGAAAAATCTTCCTAACATTAGCCGGAGCGATGAGTACTGCAAGATTGGGTAAAACGCTAACTCCTCTAATAAATGCTGGGCACATTGCAGGAATATCCTGCACCGGCGCCAATCTCGAGGAAGACCTATTTTTGTTAACGGCAAACACTCATTATGTAACCGTTGAGAATTGGCGCGACTTATCAGCCAAGGATGATGCTATGCTGCTTGATAGACGCTTGAATAGAGTGACTGATGTTTGCATTCCGGAGGAACAAGCGATTAGGGCAATTGAGGAATTACTCTTACCATTATGGCAGGAATATACTGTAACTGGTGCTTCTGCATTACCGCATGAGTTTTTCTATGACATAATATTAGATGAAAATCTTCAAATTGATGGCTATATCGAGGACAGTTGGTTATATGCTGCAGCGAAGCATAATCTGCCGCTTTTTGTACCAGGTTGGGAGGATTCGACCATAGGCAACATCTTTGCATCCCACATTATTCAATCTAATGTCGAAGCATCGGTAGTCAAAAGCGGCATCCATTACATGACGGAATTAGCCGATTGGTATCAGTCTCAGACAAGGCCGCTTGCGTTCTTTCAAATTGGCGGGGGCATCGCAGGGGATTTTCCAATTTGTGTAGTGCCGATGTTGAACCAAGATATGCAACAATCAGCTCCATTGTGGTCCTGGTTCTGTCAGGTAAGTGAGGCGACAACTTCCTACGGTGGATATTCAGGTGCGCCACCCAATGAGAAAATTAGTTGGGGTAAATTATCTGAATCGACGCCTAGATTTGCTATTGAAAGTGACGCTACAATTGTAGCACCGCTAATATTTGCCTATTTGCTGGATAAATAACAGATTGAGCGAGAACAGGAGGTAGAGGATTGAATAAGTCAAACAACCACCATGTCTTGTTTGAATACCTAATAATTGGCGCAGTAATTTTCTCTGCGGTTGCATTATATTACCAAGATTCAGTATCCAAACAGGATGAATACGATTTAATTGGCCTGTCTGGCAGCGTTGAGTTGGCAACCAGGGATTCAATGGATGCATTTGGTTTGCAAACTTTTGATGTTGGGGCCGTGGCCCAATTGAACCTAACCGTCACACCAGCATTAGTGAGCGGCTGTGAACATTGTCCTACGGATACATCCGGAGTTCGTATGCAAGGAACGGTTGTAATTACCGATTTAATCGACTCTGAAGGCCGATTGGGGCGAGTTGAGGGCGAATTGAACTTCACTCATTTAGCCACATACTCGGCGACTAATTACATCACTGAGGAACATGTTAGTTTTGACTGGTCTGCTGGCGATATCAATTCTTCATGGAACATGATATTAAGACATGATCCACCCAGATGGTTACCTAACCAAGGACTTACAACTCTATTTGTTGAAACCGATTTAGGTCTTGAAGCACGCGCAGGCCCTGAAATTTTGATTGATGTAATAAGCCCAGAAAAGCGGATAATCAAAGCATGCTTACCAGACAGTTTTCTCTGTCGCAGCGCGTCACCTGATGCACTAATAGTTGCAGACTATGGTGCTGCACCAGAACCGATTCTCATAGCACAACTAAACCATTGGGAGTTAATTGATGTTAACAATTTTGAGAGTAACCAATCAGTCAATACACCACTATTGGAAATATTGCAGGTACAAAATAATACTAACAATATCCATGGATTCACTCCCTTGATCTCGACGCCACCGAGTGCGGCCTCAACCTTCAACCTTGGAGTTAATTCAACTAGGTTGGCGCCCTTGTCATCATGGTTCAATGCGGTAGGTCTAATGTCAATAGAATTAGATGTCTCGAGCCATAATCTAGTATACCTCCAGTATAGTGATTTAGAGATATACAACTTGTTGGATACCAATAAATCATTACGCATTGGGTTGATGATAGTTTGAAATGTTAAAAATAGAATGGGTATTTAAAGCACGCCGTATTTTATAAAATTATGCGAAAACCCGCATACTTGCTAGTTTTTTTGATGTTTACTCTTGCATTACAACCAATAGTCGCTGATGAAGTTGCGCCCAACAGTGAAGATTTATCCACAGGGGATATAATCAGTATTGATGGTTTCATAACGACAAAATTCACCAGTGTTGGTGATACCATTGAGTTATTTGCCAATACAAAGGGCCATTCGGGTAGCATCGCTAACACTCAAACAATTGTTACTGCGGATATTTTACATTATCCAGAAAACGACCCTATCGGTGTTATCGTTCAAGGCGATCTGCCACAAAACCCGGTTATCATTGATACGGTTGTCATGCAGCCCACAGGATATCACGAGAGCGATAGTAATGTGATGATTTGGGAGGGCACCTATACAGTTCCTGTAAATTCACTAGGCGGAGTATACGGTGCCAGTATTACGATGGAAGATGGCGGGAAATTTGCGACAGATGACTCAACCCAGATTCCAGATAAACTGTTTGACGAAATCGAGCGAATGTTAAGAACCATAGATGACACTTGGGATAGTTCAAACCCCACCATGGCAATGAAATCCGTTTTTGATAATCTCGATGGCCACGGTGGCGGGAACTGGGCGGGTTTCGTTGATGATGCGACAAGAGGAAGTGGTCTAGGGGGCAGTTCACAGTTGTGGAATAATATGATTGGAGCAGGCTACAATAATCCGGGCTATGATATGTATGAGGGGGCACGCTTTTTAGAAGCGCTAATGGCATTTTTGGAATCGACCGATTTGGATGCTGGAATGGCATTTGTAACTGGCTTATTCGTTTATGCTAACGAATTCCCCCTCCCGAGGACTATCAACCAATTTGACGCAGTCGCAGACTATATCACAACATTTGATCCAATTGAAAATTTCACTAGATTCGCAGGAACTGAAGAATTTTCGGTAGCGTATGACGCAATGATCGGCAGCAATGAGTGGCAAGCAGTCCAGCAATCACTAGACAATATTGCAAACAATACATTACTCTTTGAATCGTTTCAAACCTTACTGCGCAACGTTGCTTTGCTGTCGATATCAACTCATCCTGACGCAATAATTGCTGGCTTTGAGGCATGGATTGCGCCCTTAACTGAGGAAGACTATGATAGTATGACGCCTTTCCAAAAACTTGTTGTCAGCTGGTCTGAAATGGATGTTAACATTCAGGATTTAGATGGCGACGATTTTCCTGACAGTATTGTGTGGGAATATGAATTATTGCTAAACACAACCGAAGGCTTACAGTGGCAGGCAAAAATGGAAACAGACCATCAATATGTAATAGACGGGTTTGATGATTTTAACAACTTTGACATTGAATTGCTGACGATCATTAGAGACACATTTGAAGACCCGACTTGGGGCAATGCTGGTGATGCATTACAGGAATTTAGTGATTGGGCAGCCAACGCCACAGTATCCCGTGATTTGGAATGGCAATATGATTGGGATTCAGAAGATGATGATGACTCCGAGGATGACGACAGTAACTCAGATGGTGGCGATGAAGATGATGATTCAGACAACCACCAATATGTAATATTTGATGGCTTACACCCGATTCAAACATCTGAATTAAACAAGTATATTCTTGACATTGGATTTGAACTGAGAATCGGGATTACTGCTGATACTGATTATCCTGATGATTTTAACATGACTGTGACCGATTCATCTGGTGACATGTCCAATGTTCTACTGACTCGCAATGAAGGGCGAGATTACGATGCGTACTTTGGTCGCTTTACTGCTAGTGATGTTGGAGTTGATACCTACACATTTAGTCAGCCGCTAGAGACGTTCCGCCCACCTTGTGTAGATGATGGTTGCACCTTAGACAGCGCTGAACTCAAGATTACAACTCTTCAACCGAGTTTAATTGAATCGATGCCACTAGAAGTCATGGATGAGATATTCATGGTATCTGCTGTGGGAGTAATTGTTGACCAGGATGAAACTTTCCTAGTCAATCAGCCATATGAGATTGAATCAACGACCTATGATGCAGTTGATGGTGCTCTATTTGGCGCCAATGTAGATACGGCCATACTTCGTGTATCTCCCGGTCTAGGTGCATCTGCTTTCTCGACACTATCGCCTGCTGGAGAACTATCTATTTACAGTGCAAAACCATCGACACTCGCAGCAACTTATGATGCCGATGATGCATCTAATTTGTTGACTGTAACAGTTGAACCTAGATCAGAAGATTCAGAAGGCGGCGACCTCTCTGACGATCAAGCATCATTTTCTGGCGATATAGATTATGCCGGAGATAGTACTGCAGGTTGGGATTTATCATCCACAATAAGCGGTCAATTCTCACAATCAGATCGCGGTGTTGCAGTGATAACAACTAGTGGGGAGAATGCTGAGGGGTTAGAATTTAGCTTCATCAATGAAATGCCTCTACCGTCAACACCTCCTTGCACAATAGTTAGTGGGTTTATTCAAAGCTCAAACGATGTAGTCATTGACCTTAGCGCACGTAATTATTACTATGAGGCCGATGGTAGTATGCATTACTTTGATTCAACTGAAGCAGTTGCTTACACGATTGATTGGGGCGACGGACAGA
>DALZ01000110.1:10873-19981 GCA_002496955.1 Euryarchaeota archaeon UBA128
GGGCAAGAATCATACACCATTGTAGTCGATTATGAATTTGAACATGGAGTGAATTACTATTATTCAGCGATTTGGAAAGAGAATCACGGGTTTGAAATGTATGATGAGGACGGGAACGAGTATCACGAGGAATATTTCACTTCTAACGAGGAACAACGCTATTGTAGATTATCAGAACCGGAGATGTCAGCATTACCAAGCCCTCCCATAATTAATGAATTCATCACGAACGGACCGTTTGAGGTGATGACTCAGCAACAAACTTCTTCCGATGAAGACGGAAAAACCTCGCTTAGTATGACTCCACCTCATACTGGTGCTTATGTGTCAATTGTTCAATCCGAGACAATTCGTGCTGCAGATGGAGAGACAGTAACGGGAATTGGGCTTAATTTTGGTATTGCGACACAGGGAAGTATCGGCATAGGTAATCTAGACGTTATCGACTACTTTGCGGGGTTACCGGTATATGCAGCTAATACGAGCCAACCGACTCAATCAGTAACTATCGAGTCAAACGGCATCTCAGATACACATCATAAAGCGACAATAGGACATCTACCACTTGACTTATCGGTCGCATTTGACGATATTGACTGGTCAGCCGAACCAGACATACAGGAGATTATCTTCAATCCGGGGGAAACAAGCCGTAGTGTGCAATTGACGCACGCAGCACCATTATCACTAGTAGGGATTTTTACCACTGAATCTGAATCGAACGGAGATAGTTCACTAGATGAAACCCTAACCCCTCTAGCAATTCATTTTGGTCTTGTCTTACACAATCCAAATGAATTATCCATCAATGGTGCCCTTGGCCCGGGACAGACAACTAATGTTGCTCTGTCTCAGTCCATTGACCAAGCAACCAGAATATTAGCAATCGCATCACCAAGTCATGGTTTCGATCCTGCAACCGTTGACTTCTCAACCATCACCGAATTAATCTCAAACGAAGCACTGAGGCCAGCAACAGATTGGGCAGGTGTTGAACAAGAAATCACCTCAATCTGCGAAGATATAGACGTAAGCGGAGAGCACTCTTGGAATTCAGAGTCAAATAATCATGAACCAATGCTACAGATTAGTGTAGAGCAACTGTCTGACGCAATCAGATTTGGTAATTATGAAGGCTACAGCATGCTGATGACCAATCACGAGTTGATTCATGAAGCAACAGGGGTCAGCTACGATCATCTACCAATAACCAATTATGATCTTGTCGATAGGCCGCGTCTTGAATACCCGACCTCTGAAATGCCAGAGGGCAAATATTTGTTCAATACAGGGACTTCACTCGATGCATCGATAGAGATACAACTTAATGATCGGTTTGGTCCAGACTTTGAAATAGAGAACAATCAAGGAAAATGTGAAAACAATATCGATTTGACAGACCAAGAGACCTTTGAAATCTTCGATGATTATGTTACAAGATTTAGCACGATTGCCTGGGGACAAGGTAGTTCTGCAGATTTGCAACTCCCTTATCTTTCATCACCGGTTTCGGAATATACTGTTATTGCAGTTGCCCAGCAGGGTAGCGGAGATTCCGCAACACTAGTATCGGCAATCAGTACTACATTATCTGAGCCAAATCCAGAGCCGCCGACAATGGAGAATCTTTCGGTAGTATTTGCTCCGTCAAACCCATTACCCGGCGATATAGTTCTACTTACTGTGACGGATGAATCGAATGAGCCCATTGAAGGACTCTCGATAACTGTGGTTAGGGGTGAAGAAACCTTGACTAGCTTGTTGTCTAACGAAAATGGCCAGAATTCATTCCCCATTCCGGAAGGCGAAATCATCATTAGAATCTCTGGCGGTCAATATTACCCTGTTGAATTAAGCATCACCGTTACACCTCAAGGTATTGATGACAATCAAGGCTTGCCGGGTGACCGAGATGGCGATGGTTATGGAGATCTACTTGACGCCTTCCCAGATGATGTAAATGAATGGGTTGACACAGATCTAGACAATATAGGGGACAATGCCGATACGGATGACGATGGTGATGGCCTGCTAGACCAGGAAGAGATAATTTCGAATCCTCAAACTAATCCGTTAAAGCCGGATAGTGATAGTGATGGTTATTGTGATGGACCGCTTTCCATAATTGGGGTCTGTGTAAGTGGCGACAAGTTCCCAATTGATTCGTCAGAATGGGCGGATACCGATAGCGACGGCGTTGGTGATAATGCAGATCAATGTCCAGACACCTCGGCCAATGAACCAATCGATGAGTATGGCTGCTCTGCTTCACAGTTGGACGATGGAATTGATAACCCGGCTGATGATTTGGACCAGAATAACACAGATGTTGATTCATCAAATCAAGACAAATCCGATTCCAAGGAATCAACATCTAACTCTCTGCTGATTGTCGGAGGTTCAATTGCCTTGATAATTGTCCTCGCAGTGCTTGCATTACTCATGCTGTTGCGAAACCGAGGCGACGAGATTGATGAGAAACAGTTTGTTCAGCAGGAGGAACTGTTTGAAAACGTTGCAATTGCTACAACAACTCCATATTTGCCAACGAAACCTCCAGTTACCGCTAGAGGCGAAATGCATCAGGGTTATGAGGCGATTGAGTTCCCAGCGGGCAGTGGCAGTTGGTTCTATCGAGATCCAGACTCTGGAGCTTGGGTTGAATGGCGCTAGTTAACCGCTAAGGTGTGGGCATGTCTAGGACCGCCAAACTAGCAGTAGTGGTATTGTTGTGCCTGATGGCTCTACCATTGTTGAATTCAGCCCCGCAAGCATCTATGGCGACGGAGTACATCTTTGATGACCCTGCGTTGGAGAGAATGAAGGCGCAAAGCAACGATTCAACGACATCAAATCAGTTAATTGTCAGGATATCACACGATGACATGGGGCCTCTGACGCACAATTTCACTAGAGTAAACGAGTTATTGATGATTGAAACCGCAATAACAAGTAGTTCAGAATCAAACTATTCACTCAACCATGATGCGGTATTCCTCAAGCGGCTAGAATCGCCAATTTCAGCTTGGCAATCAGCATTATTGAGCAGGAATAAATCAATGGTTAATGCTACAAGCTGGGGACAAGTTTTGCAACCGATAAATCAAGATGGTTGGTGCGGCAATGACGCCCTTCTTTCTGAGCAAATCGCCTTTCAAGCAACGCTGTTGATGTTGCCAAAGAACTCAAACTTAGGCGTTGCGTGCCCTGAGTTTGCCGGTGCGCTACCCTCGCAACCCCCACAAGCAAATGAGATAATCTGGCTCGTTTGGCTCGATTCAAGCGAGATGCCCGTTGATTGGTTAATTCTCAATGATTGGTGTAAAGACTTGTCAGATAATTCAGAATTCCAGTTTGAACCCGCCGGAGTCAATATGTTGTTTAAGGAGGCTGAGCGCGTTGCTAAGCAAGACTTAAGTCAAATCTTACCAGTTACGGCGTTGATACTGTTTGCTTTGCTATTGTTATTTTTGCGAGATTTTAAGTCGACAGTCGTCACACTAGGGTCGGTAATTCTCGTAGTTGCAGCAGTGATGGGGTCATTACAGGTTTTAGGCTATCAGTTCTCAGTCATCGATGGTATTGCGATTCCAATTATCATGGGGGTCGCGGTTGATGGGGCATTTTGGTACAAATCGTCAAGAAAACCCAAACATGAGGTCCGCAATATTTTGTTGCTAGCAATGGCAACAACAGTCGCAGCTATCTCCTTAGCTTTATTTTCGCCAATTAAGGCGCAGCGCGGTCTTGCGTTAGTGATGATATTTGGCATAGTTTTGGATTGGGCTTTAACACGATATGTCTTGGAGGATTTTTATTTTAATTCTCGTCGTTCATCAGATAATTCACCCCCATCATTTTCTCAGATGAATGAAAATAAACGATGGTTATGGCCCTCATGCCTAACGATTCTGGTTGTGATGGCGTTGACATCACCAACCGGGGTTGAGGCTTTGGATATTGAACAGTTCCTGCCAGAAGATAGTGATTATTTGGATGAACTTAGCGATCTACGAGATATCTACATAATCGCCTCTGGAACAATCGTATTCATTACATTAGATATCGATACTAGCGATGCAGAAGATATCAACAAGATTACGCGCTTTAGAACGCAATTTGACCAACATCCCAGCATAATTTCATATGACACAGGGCTTACTAAGCAGAACCTAGTGCTAGGAATCGGGGAAACGCAATCGTCAAACTTCAGCGCATTATATGAAAATACTAGCCAGTCAGTAATCATCAATGACCCATGGTTAAGGGTAAATGGAGACATTACAGGAGGCATGATAATCGCAATAATTGACGGTGAAAACTCGGAATCTGCATATCAATTTCTACTGGATACTCAAGACTTGATGGCTACAAACAATGTCTCTGGCGAAATAGGTGGTCAACTAATTACCGGTATAGACCTAGCAAAGTCATTTGAGCAGACGCGCATAATCCAGATACTTGCGGCCGGATGCGCAGTTTTTGTAATTGCTTTTGGACTGACACGATCGCCTGAAAAGGCCATTAGAATTGCTGCGGGGACTATCGCTGTCGGCATTGCCGTTGACGGATTAGCAAGTCATTTTGGTGGCCGAGGAGTCAACACCGCACCCGCCGTATTACTTGGAATGGGGTTCGCTGCAGACTATTTGTCCCATGCCAGTGACAAGATGACGTCTTGGAAATCCGACAACTTTGCAAGATGGGGGGCAGCAGCAACGTCTGGGTTGGTGTTTGTGACCGTTTCATTCAGTGAGTTCCCGCCAGCAAAAAGTACGGGGGTACTACTGTCTCTAACCATTTTAATTTCTGTAATCCTCGCATCTTGCTTAGCCTTTACCTATCCGAATCATCGATTATTACAGGAAGAGTAGGCGATAATATTATGAAAAATTCACATCAGCCCAATCCATGCATCCATTATTTGAGATGGACAACTACATAGTCCAAACCAAGTTTTTGAAAATTTTCGGTGGCGCTTTTTGGTTCAAAGACCTAAATGACAATATCATCGCTTACTCCAAACAAAAAGCGTTCAAATTGAAAGAGGACATCATACTCTATGCAGATGTTGCTTGTACCCAGCCACTACTACAGATAAAAGCCCGACAGATGTTAGACTTAAGCGCAACATACGATGTTTTTGATTTAACAACAAGCGAACATATTGGCTCAGTAAAACGCAAGTTCCTAAAATCTATTGTCAAGGATAGTTGGAAACTACTTGACATAAACGGTAACCAGTATGGCGAATTAATTGAGGACAGCATTGCAATTTTACGACGATTTATCCCGCTAATTCCGGCAAAATTCCATTTTGAGATTCCCGGCTATGATGGTATTACAATTCATCAGCAGTTCAATCCATTCATCAAAAAATCCCTGCTGACTATACCGCCAGGCCACCCAATGGATCGCCGAATGATTGCAGCAATTACGCTTCTCAATTCAGCGATTGAAGGACGACAAGGTTAGAACTTAAATCAAAGCAATGGGTTCATGCCTAATGCTATGCTAGGCTTGGCGTGGCCCGAGTTGTAGTGATTGGTGCAGGCATTGCAGGCCTGAGTGCCGCAATCCACGCAGTAGCCAATGGTCACCACGTGGTGGTGTTAGAAAAAAGGGCCACAATAGGTGGTCGTGCAACCTCGCAAAATGTTGACGGTTTTTCTCTCCACTATGGGCCTCATTTAATTGATAATAGAGGGCCGTTTTTCAAAATGTGCAAACGACTAAGCCGCGTAAAACCTCAGGTGAAAGCAATCAGACTTGATAAGGTTGAAGTTGCCGGTTACGGGCCAGTTAGGCCCGTTGGCAACATCAAGCAAGCCGCGGTTAACAGGCGAGCACTGAAGGAAAGGGCACAAGGAAATCCCTATTTTGATGCAATTAGATATTTATCCACATGGGGAATTACTGACAACAAATTGCGAATAGACTCCTTGGTTAAGGCAAAATTTAGCGTATGCAATGAGGGATGGATCGGTTTAATTGGCAGGCTAGGAGCGGCCCTAGACGAGGTCGGGGTATTGATTGAAACTGGGTGCGAAGCGATGTCGATTGATGGCCAAAAAATCTCATTAAAAGATGGTCGCGAGTTAGAATGTGACGCGATTATTCTCGCCTGCGGTGCTGCGGCAGCAAAAAGAATTCTGCTGACCGTTGATGAGGGGACAGCCAACTCATATTTTAGCAATTTAACCACTCATTTTGCGAGTAGTATTGAGGCAGGATTGTCATCAAAACCCATGGCTGGAAAGCATAGCATAGTCGATGTCAAAAAGCGAATAGCGATTATTGATTACACAGCAATTCAGCCGAAATTAGGAGCAAATGGCTCACACATCTCTGCTATTTGTACCGATAATTTAGGCGAAGGCAGATTCGACCGACTAACCGACGCCCTCAATCATCATATTTCTGGTTGGGACAAGCATATCATAACCGATGTGAAACAGAAGAAGATTGTAGTTGGTTACGACAATTGTCTCGATTTTGACGCATTTACCAATCATCGTGTATTATTGGCAGGCCCTTGGGTAAAATCAGACTATATCTTGGCAGACGCCGCAGCTGATACCGGAAAATCTGCAGCAAAGGCGATAAAATCGTTAGTACAATAATGAAATTGTTATTCACCGCCAACGTTGCCGTTGAGGTATGCGGTTTGTGTCTTGGAATGTCAATGGCATTAGGGCGGCGATCAAGAAAGGAATAGACGGGTATTTTTCATCACTCGATGCAGATGTGTGGATGCTTCAAGAGGTGCGGGCGCTACCGGAACAGTTGCCCAAAGGCTGGGATTGGCCGGCTGGGTATCAAGTACATCTTCATACTGCGGATAAGAAAGGTTACTCAGGCGTTGCGACGCTCTCTCGTTCGCCAATGGTAGTGGTTCAAACCGGTAAACCGTCGACAGTCGATCCGTCTGACTCAGAAGGCAGAATCATAGTAACAAAGCATGGTGAGATTACCTGCATCAATACCTATCTGCCGAGTGGTTCGAGCGGCATTGAGAGGCAACAATTCAAGGAATTGTGGATGGCAGAATGGCGCGAATTTATTCATCCTTACGTTACAGTGGATGAGCCAGTGATTGTATGCGGCGACCTAAATGTAGCTCACACGGAAGATGATATCTGGAATCCTAAAGGCAATGCCAAAATGAGTGGTTTTCTACCTCAGGAACGTGAGTGGTTTGGCGAACTTCTCAGTGATGGCTGGCACGACGCATTCAGGGAAAAGTTCGGAGAGGGTGCCAAAATATACAGTTGGTGGTCTAACAGAGGCCAAGCAAGAGCCAAGGACCGCGGTTGGAGAATTGATTACTTCTTACTGAATGATGCAGCCAATGATTTAGTCAATGACATCACGATAAATCGCCAGGGCGGTTTGGAGATTTCAGATCATGCGCCAGTAATTCTTGATATCAATTACTGATTTTGCTCTTCAATATCAGATAGCGCAACCATCAAGTCATCAACCGTGTCTCTGAGCGATTGGATTGAACTATCTTCGACAATAATTACTAGTTTTGCCTCTGAACCTGTTTCAATGAGGTTTGCCGAACAACCCGGTCGGGATGCTGCGGCCAGTAGTATCGTACCAAGCGTTGCTGCGCCGGTCCACTCTACAGTAGCGCGATACGATTCGACCATAGACAGTCCAAGGGGTGGGCTGATATGAGGATGACTCTTGGATAAACCATGGCGAAGCAAGAGCCCAATTTCGAGGTAATTGCAGGTGCTGCGGGTGTCGCCATTGGAGAAGGGCGTACCAATCACGAAGGCCGCCGGGCGTTGCTGTTGATTCGTGGACAAGAGGATAGTTCTGAGTTTGAAAGTCTGGTAAAGACCATGGGCATAACGATTGTTGAGGTGATTTATCAACCTGGTAACCAAGACCCTAAAAGTTTCTTTGGCAAAGGTAGATTACAAGATATTGCTGACGAATTGCGTTTACGGGTTGCCAATCATCCATGGCAAGGGATTGACTTAGTACTCATTCATACGAATGCTACGCCAAGACAGTTGGTCTCTGTCAGCGATGTAACCAATGTAGAGGTGTGGGATAGAGTTCGTCTTTTGTTATCATTATTTACTGCTCATGCAAACTCATTAGAAGCTCGAACGCAGGTCCGTATCGCTCGTCTACAATCAGATAGAACGGTATTGAGAGAATTGGCTAATCAGACAACGACCGGCGAAAGAGCAGGTTATGGTGGCGGCGGTGTAACAGCACTACAGTCAGTAATCACCAACATAAATCGTGAATTATCTTCTCTTAGGAAACGGCAGACCAAGCACTCTAAGGCCCAAGCAGAGCGCCGTCGTCAACGAACAAGAAGTGGCGCAGTTACCGTTGGTATTGCTGGTTACACCAATGCAGGCAAGTCTAGTTTTTTTCTCAAAATGTCAGGTAAGGAAGTATTGGTTGAAGATAAGTTGTTTTCGACACTAGAAACAACCGTAGGTAGATTAGCAGTCAGTCCAAGAATACTACTTGCCGATACAATTGGCTTCATTGATAATCTACCAAATGCGACACTAGATGCGTTCAGAGCCACTCTTTCGGAAGCACTAGAGTGTGATATGCTGATGTTGTTAGTTGATGGAACAGATACAATCTCAGAACTGAAGCGCAAGGTTGCAGCTACGCAAAGAGAAATCAACACTAGATATTTTGGTGAAACCTCGATTGAGAATTTTACCGAGCGCAAGGTTATGTGTGTATTAACTAAAATTGAAGATATAACCGAGGAAGAACTAGAAGAAAAAAAATCGATCATACGAAGTTATGGCTATTCCACGCCGTTAGCGATCTCAGTGCATCAAAACATCGGCTTGGATGAGTTGCAAGATGCTATGCTAGAGCAGCTATTTGGTAATCCGGCAACAATAAATATCGTAAACAGCCCAACTGGGAGAAATGTCGAAGGTTATCTTGCGGATGTCTATGATGCAGGAATGGTCATCAACAAGGATGCGCAACCAAACGGCGACGTAGAGGTCGATGTTTGGATTAGCCAGCAGTCACTAGCAAGATTACTCAGTAATTCATTGGGGCGCATTGAAGTCAAGTAGGAAGAAGTTCTCGCAACTTCATGGG
>DALZ01000110.1:20386-33779 GCA_002496955.1 Euryarchaeota archaeon UBA128
GCTAAACTAACGATAGAGATTGATGAATTAACACGGGTGGGAAATTCAATCGCAGTGCTTATCCTAGTTACTTGCTTGTTAGGTCTTATCAACGGGATAGATTTCATGCAGCCCGAATCTGGTTTGGTGCGTCCTGATGAATTTGTTTTCCGTTTTGCTCAAAACGCTCCGGATGAGTCAGCCATTTTCAACGGGCATGTCTATGATGACATAGGTAACCCAATTGATAATGCTACAGTGTATATTTCATGGTATGAAGGCGACTATTGGAATACCAGCTCTACTCAGACAGATGGCGACGGATTTTTTGAGATGGAAAAACTCGATCCTGGGATAACCCGTGTCGATGTAATTGTTCACCGCGATAATTACAAAGATCGCTTTTCCAACCGAGTTTTACTATCACCACCAGCATTATTTGAGCCATACGGCTTTACCAGCATTGATTTCGTAATGCCCTCACAAGAAGATTTCGCCAAACAGGACTGCCCGGAAGAATCCACAGACTGCTCAGTCAGAGAGATTGATAATTCACCAAAACAGATGGACCATCCACTAATGGATTCCGCAGCCTCAATGATTTATTCAACGATTGGTGTTGGCTTCATTGGTCTTTCTTCACTAGCTATTGGTTTTACGGTATGGGCCATGCGTTCTGGATCGGTTTACTTACTAAGAACCGCATCAGTATTATCTTTTTTCACCATGGGTCATTATTATTCTGCCTGCTTATTCAGTCTAGTTGCCTTCGTCTTGACATTTACTATCCGCAAACCAAAAAGATCAATTAATTGACACTAAGGTGCACATCAACCCTGCTGTATTATCATACTTGACCTGCTAAGCCCAGACATGAACATGGCCAATGCATGTTGGATGAGGCGTTCGCTGGACGAGCCAGTCTCAGCATTGTCCATAGGGCCATATCAACACATTATTGTTGGCGGATGGAATGGTCGCTTGACAATGTGGTCAAATGACGGTGATGAGTTGTGGAGCGTCCATCTTCCCGATAGAATTGGTTGTATAGTAACAGATGGGGCAAGTATATTCGCAACAGCAGGTCTGCATTTGTGTGCCATTAATTCCGAAGACGGCATAATTACATGGCAACACGCATTAGAGGGCAGCGCAGACCAAGTTACGGTGATTGACAAACTAATCTTTGCCACCTCTTCTGTGTATGATATTGAACACAACGACTTCATTGATTCCGCAGTCTGGTGCTTTGATGAGTTTGGCAATAAGCTTTGGGAGAAGCACATTGCTGAACGGCCATGGGCATTAGTAAATGACAGCAGAAAATTATTCCTCGGACTGGGCAGGCCGAGAACCGGGGTTGTGGAGCTTGCGACAACTGGTGAAATGAAGCATTCTCCTTTACCATCCACATCGCCAGTAACAACTGGAGTAGAAACCGCAGGTGGACCATTGTTTGGTCATGCTAACGGGGATTTAACCACATTACAAGATCGGGTTTTTGACGGGGATGGGTCGAGCATATCGTCTGTTTCTTGTGGGTCTGATAACTCAATTACTCTGTGTTGTAACAACAAACTATCTCACTTAGCCGCCGATTTTTCGCCAGTTTGGGAGGTTGAGTTATCAAGCATCACTGCCCTATCACGCGGTTTAATCATAGGCGGACATGAGACAATCTGGCTTGGCCATGCAAGGGGCACTGAATACGAGTTACGGGTAATTTCACAGCAGAGTGGAGAACAGATTTCAGCAATGTCGTGTGGTAAGTTGACGAGTGTAATATCAGATGATAATCGGGTAATTGCTGGTGATGAAAATGGCGAGGTATATGTGTGGGAAGGGGGGATGTTTAACCGTCGCTTAACAGATTTATTATCGGAGTTAGAACAAGATGAGAAACGGGCATTGATGCGCGATAAACTCAACAAACTTCGGAAGCGTTAGTTGAAACTTGATCGGCAAGGCCGATCATCTGCAAAATCCTCAACATCCAATCCAATTTCTCTAACTTTCTCTCTACACTAGTCTGGCCCGACCATTGCCCTACCTTGTCGGTTGAAAAACCGATAAGTGTTATCCGGTCTTTTGGAACGCCTAAACTCAAAGCCATACATACCGCTCGATCTCCGTCGGTGAAACCACCAAAATTGTACATTCCATCAATTACTTCGGTAATTTGGTGCGACAGAATTAGGTTAGGAGGTGATGACAAATTACTCCACTTGGCTAGACTGGACTGCCATTGCGCTAAATTATCACCATGCGCGTGAGCAATTAGCAACATCCCGTCTTTGGCATATTTGTCTATGTGCGGGTTCCCATCAAAATCAGTTACTATGCAGGCTAATCCGGACATACTACCAACTGCGCCAACCGAGCCATCTGCAGCAATCAATACTGTATTGGCAGAGTCTAACTGCTCTAAATCGCTGATTGAAACAGAGGCGCCGACGATAATTACCTTATCTGCAGAGTGTAGTTTTTTCTTGAGTGAATCCAATGCTTTATTCCGCATCAGGTGCGACCACAAAAGGACTCCGAGTGGGGCTTCTGATGACATCAATGTGCCCAACTTATGGGCACTTTCAAAATCGTCTTGATAACTCCAACCAAAGTGAGTCCTAACCGTAGTTTGAACATCGATCAAATCATTGATTATTGCATCTGCCACACATCTTCCAAGACAACCAGCCAAATGAAACATTATCATCGCGAAATTGATATGGTCGTTGGAATGTGGAGACCTCATGCCGACTCCAAAAGTCACTCCTCCCATACGGAACGAGGTGACGTTGGCACGATATCCATTCCTGCCGCAGGCAACCGAATGGATTCAGCGCTTAGCTTTGGAGCACGATATCGATTTGGATGAATTACTCGACGGTGAGTGGATGGAGAAAGCGCGCTCTCGGGCTAGAATACGGTTGATTGATTCGATAGAGTCAAAGGATGGTGTTGCAGTCGTCGGTGGTGACATATTTACCGAGGAGGGACGAATAATAGAGGCATTTTCTTTTTATTATGCCCGATTAGTAGTGTTCGCCTCTGAGGACGAACGCCTTATTTCTCGATGGGCTCAAGCAGAGGCTACTCGTGCAGAACAGGTCTTGACACGTGACTCTGATAATTTGGAAATAATCGCAAAAACCTTCATTTCAGACATCGAAAAAGCCAGCGAAATATCCTTGACAGTTCGACCAATAAACAAAGCATCGGGTAGGAAATTAAGACAGAACCAAGATGGGAACATTTGGCGAATTGGCTTATCAGATTTCATTGAAATCTGCCCTAAAATTACCGGCTCAAGATGGCGCTTAGCAAATACCCAAATCAACCAAGGAAAAATTACTCTGTTTAATGAGCAGCAATATTCATCCTCAGCAAAACTCGCTAGATTGCTTAGAGAACGGATAAAACATCACATCGAACAAGAAGCGTTGCAAAAGATGCAAAATATCGACATGCAGCTAGCCCTGAGATTGGCAGAACCTGTTGGCATGGTTCGGAACCTGATGGCTAGTAAAGCAAGCGAGGCGATTACACTGGTTGGTGCCGAGGAATCTGACTGGCCGCCTTGCATGCGGAAAATTATCGCCGATTTGGCCAACGGCGTCAACGTCAATCACTTCGGTAGACTTTTTCTCGCTTCAATATCGGCTACTCTTGCGCTACCTGAAGAGTCCTGTGTTGGATTTTTCAGAGGGGCTCCTGATTTTAATGAATCAACGACTACATACCAAGTCAACCATGTGTATGGTGGCCAATATACTCCCGCATCATGTGGCAAACTCAAAGTCAATCATAATTGCCCAGTGCTACCGGGCGATGATAGGTTGTGCGATATATCGTGGATGGATCATCCGTTAAAATATATTAGAGCGACACAGCGCTGGAAGGCTCGCAATCAGCAAGCGGAGGCAGATGCCCGAGCAGACGATGTCCCACTTAATGCGGAAAAAGTTGAGACGAATGAAGTCTCTCAAACTAATGATAAACCGCCAGAAACTGAATAATCCGCGCGAAGGATTTGAATCGTAGGACATGCTAGGCTTGACAACCAAAGGTGATGCTAGTGACCAGAACTCTTGTTCTAACTGTCGATAGAGACAATGATCTCGGTATTAAGACAGCCATAAGAGGTCCCGTAGTGGGGCGCCGTCAGGTTCTTACTGCGGCACTAAAACTCGGCATTGCTGACCCAGAAGAGAGTGATACAAACGCTATTCTCGGTGCCTTGTCACAGCACGACAACTTATCCGAATCGCTTAGTGATGACGATGAGGTTGAAATTGCGATTTTAACCGGTGATGAAAAAGTCGGGATTCGCTCAGACCGGGCAATTTCTGCACAATTGGAGGAAATAGTCACGACATTTCAGCCAGATAAAGCGATATTAGTCACCGATGGGGCAGAAGATGAATCGGTACTACCTATTATTCAGTCTCAGGTGAGAATTGACCACGTCGAGAAAATCATTGTTAAGCAATCAAAAGGCATAGAGGGAACATATTACTATATCGTGAAAGCGTTAGAAGACCCCAAATGGCGGGCCAAAATAATGATACCGTTCGGCCTTGTATTGGCTATTCTCGGACTGGGAATCATGTTACCAGCCGAAATTGGGGGCGTCGTTATTGGTGCCTTACCTTTAGTTACCGGATTGTACATCTTTAGTAAGGGCGCAGGAATAGAAACCACGGTTAACCGAGTGATTCAAGAAATGAGGGATAACGCTGATGCGGCGATGTTTTCTTCATTGTTATGGACCGCTACTGTATTCAGTGCGATATTCGCGGTTGCAGAAGGATATCAAGAATATACGAATCTTGTTGCTAATAGCAGTACATCTGTATTGTGGCTTGAAGTCACTCATGCTGCACTAGCCTGGATTGTTATTGCTTTCTTGACATCAACAGCCGGCTTTATGTTCTTGAGACTAAGAAGAGGATCATTTTCTGGCCGCTTAATCGTTCTCAGTATATTCGGTATGGTGGTTTATTCATTCGTAGACTCGGCTTTACAGATTTCCACCAATGTGCTCAACGGACAGTCTTACGAGTTTGGTGTCAATCAAATATTAGCCGACTTGTTCTATCCAATTATTTGGGTTGTAGTGCTTTGGATGGCTACCACAATTAAGAATTCCCTACAAGCCAAACAGGCCCAGTCGGAAAGATATTGGGGAATCTGATTACAAAATAAATCTCGGCAAGTGCTTGGCCATAGTTTTGTGACCGACCGTCCCCACTAAAACGCCGTCAGAATTCACGACGGCAATTTGGCTCAGGTCGTGGGTCAGCATTAACGCACCTGCTTTGAGTAACGGAGTGCTAGCCTTAACAGTCAGCGGCGGGAGATTAATCAATTGTTTTGCGGGCACGGTTAACATCCAAGCTACTGATCTTTCAACATTCTTTTTGGCAACGATTTTCAGCATATCCACAGCATGTATCCGTCCCATTGGAACCCCATCACTATTCACGACGAAGACATGGTCCCAGTTATTCTGGGTCAAATCATCTAACACATCAGCCATTGTGTCATTAGCGAAAACCCAGTTTGCCTCGATCATGGTATCACGGCAAGTGATGTTTCGAACAACCCTAGACTTCTCTTCTGGCGATAGTTTACCAGATTTTTTTTGCGAAGCTTTCCTCATTTTTGATCTACTCATCCCTAGGTCCCTCAGCCCATCGCCAAACCATCTTGTTAATCAATTCTTCCAATCGTATTTCATATTTTATCCGGCATTTCTTTTTTGTCAACGATTAGTCAAACAATCTAAACTATCTAAAACGGTTTTGCACTGCGTAAATCATGACGGTCATTTCGCCAGATGAGTATAATCTGCTAATGAGTTTGTCAGGTAATGAGCAAAGCCAGCAAGCGGCCAACATCGGTAACAAGTATGGTCTTAGTAGTGCACAAATATTGGCTCTGATTGGAGTGACCAACCATTCGTCATCAGACCAACCAATAAATCAATCACTCATCAACTCAACCAGCCACCGGTTTGAATATGACCCCAGCCCGACAGCATCAACACGAAGACAACAAATAACTCAAGCAGTTAATTGTCCAGGCTGTGGGGCTGCACTCGGGATACCAGATGTAAGACCAATAAAAGTAACGTGCCCGCAGTGTTTGCATGAGCATATGTTTGCTTGATGGCCGGCGTATTGAAATCAGATAACAGGAGGGGCATAATATGGACAAAATGCATCCGGGACTGTGGCAATATACGGCCAATAATTCACCCAATCCACTACCCAGAACCCCATTTGTGTGCACAGACAAAGAATTATTTCCACTAGAGTTCGAGTTAATGGCAACTGAACCGGTAACTCTCGAGGTGCTCTTGCAGAAACTTTCACAGGCTACAGTAGACGAGTCTACACTTGAGGAATTCTTCACGGCCAGATCAGCACCCTCGATGGCAGAGAGGAAGCCGATGTTGCTACTTGGTGAACTAGCAAATCCGTTTCAGTTATCGCGTCTAAGATTGGGTATTGTCCCAGTGATTAATGTCAGATTAGGCAACCTTTGCCGAACATATGCAGATAGTTTGGATTCGCGTATGATTAATCCCGGCGTCCACCATGTAACTCTAGCAAGAACCGCTGGTTGGTGGGAATCAACTCACATGGCTTTTGTAACCACCGGACAAATGAAGTCTATGGTTGAATGGCTGAACGGTGGCAAACGCGGCCATTGGCGACCTATACGTCCTAGGGAAGGCATTGTAAAAGTAGAGAATAGCACTGTCTTGTGTCCGCCGCCCGAGGCCGTCACGTGGGACGGAGTTACAGAAACCTGCATTGCCGAAGAGCCTGATTGTAGCGGGCCGCAGTTTGACATTAGCGATGTAATAGTTCCAATTCATGTAAGACATGGGTGTTACGATAATCGGGGCAAGATAGTTCGTTGCGCACATGTCGGGCAGCGTGAATTCCATGCTAACTACTTTCGACGCGGCTCATCAAAACAATGGCAGGATATTTTGGATATTGTCTAGGGAGCCCATGGAGTCCCCACTCAATCAATTATATACCATAAAAGCCAATGTTTTATTGATAATAATGCGAGGAAAAGGGTCACAGAAAGAAGCCAGACTTGAGCGCCTAAAGGAAGAGATAATTGATTACATAGCAGTCGTCCCTGATTGTTCAGCCGCTGATATTGTCCATCACCTTTCTAATGAGCGAAGAATGCGCAATCACGGTTTAACAACCAGAAAGGTTGGGTTATTCATCCCTCGTTATTTATCCGATCTCGTTGGCTTCAGGCTGGATAACACGACAGGAAAACGGCTATATCGGCTAGCCGCATGAACGGCAGATTCATTTTGATTCACTCGTTGGCCCGATTATGGAATGGCCACCTGAGGCTTATGCAGACTCGCAATTTCCTAGTCTGAAATCAGTAACAGGTGTCAGCATTCCCAAATTGCCTCAGCACGAACCGTTGTGGGAGATTTTCAAGAGTGGCGTCGAACGCAATCTAAAGCATCAAATCAGCATGCTTGAATCAGCCGAGATTGATTTAATTGACCGTTCGACCTTATCTCAGACAGTAACATATGACGAGTCTAATGGTAAAGTCATGATTGAACGAGGCGCATTAGTCGGGCCATCAACACACTTTGTTGGGCCTTGTTTTGTTGGAAGGGGAGCAATCATTCGGCACGGCGCCTACGTCCGCGAAAATTCATGGATATGCTCCACAGCTGTTGTAGGGCACTGTTCTGAGGTGAAACACTCAGTATTATTGCCAGGCGCCAAAGCCCCCCACTTCAATTACGTGGGGGACTCTATTCTAGGCAAGGATGTAAATCTTGGTGCAGGCGTTAAACTAAGCAATCTAAGAAACGATGGTCAAGAAGTCTATTTGTCAATGGGTGGCAAAAAAATCGCCAGCGAGCTGAGAAAGTTTGGGGCGATCCTTGGCGAAGGCTGTCAACTAGGATGTAATGCCGTAACCAACCCAGGAACCATACTGGGCAAGAATAGCGTAGTTTCACCGAATGTTACTGTTACTGGAGTGCATAAAGATTCATCACACCACAGGTGATTGTATGGTGGCCAATTTATTCGGCACCGACGGTATTAGGGGTAGAGTAAATCTAGCAGTCGGAGATGAAAAGGTAGCACTGGAGAGATTAACAGAACATCGTGAACTTTCCGGACCAATTATGCGTTTGGTGGGTGAATCACTTGCTACCTCTAGTCAATTTACCGATGAAAAAAATTCACGAATTGTTGTCGGATGGGATGACCGTCCGGCAAACCAACAGTTAGTCGACTATCTGACCGTTGGTTTGAATATTGCCGGTTTTGAGGTAATTCATCTCGGTCTCTGTGCGACTCCATTATTACACTACGCAACCCTCTGTCAGTCAGCAAATTACGGTTGTATGATTACTGCTAGCCACAATCCAGTTGAAGATTCAGGAGTGAAAATATTCAACGAATTTGGCTTCAAGACCACGCCTGAGTTCGAGTTAGAATTGTCTCGTAACATCTACTCGCTGGCTCAGGAAGACCGAGATATAGACCAGATAGAGTTTGAAAAATTGGCTAAGCCCTTGACGATTCTGAATACGAGTCAACATGATGTCATCAATCATGAAAAATGGCTGACTCAACGTTATCGACAACTAGTGGGCATAACTGGAACATCCTTGCAGGATGCAAAAAAACTCAATCAACCATTGTTAATAGATTCCTCAAAAGGTAGTGCAAAGTCGTGGCTGGCTGATTGGTTGTCATCTAACGGTATTATGTCTGTTGAGGTTAGCAAATCATCCAGTATGCTTAATCATAATTGCGGGGCTGGAGATTTTTCTCCAACTCAAGAATGGACTTTTGCTGAGGCCATTAATTCTGAACATGTCTTACTCAGTAAATTAAGCAGGTGTGAACCGGGATTAATTGTCGCTGCTGCGCTTGATGGTGACGGCGATCGTTGCCTGCTAATCGAGTCAACAAATACGGGCTATCGAGTAATCGATGGTGACCGGATTGCTGATACTTTTGTCAATTGTCTTACGAATTCGGGCTACGATTGGCACATAGCCGCAAGCATCGAGTCAGACCTTTCGTTGACTTCAAACCTAAACCGATTTCCAAATACTGTTACTGCGAGTGAAACGGCAGTAGGCGATCGTTGGTTGTCACATAGTTTAGCAATGGAAACGACGGGCGCATTGCTCAAAAATAATTCACTTCCACATCTTATCGGCGTCGAAGATTCAGGCCACATAGTTCTACCTTCAGCGCATCCTATTTTCAGTAAAAGTTGGTCGTTGGTCGGCGATGGCGCTATGACCTTGACGGCTTACCTGCTTGCACTAACCAGGATGGAACCATCTAGCCTGATGAAGCGTGGTTGGAAGCAGCGGCAATCGGTAAAAGATGTTGACCGAAGCAAATGGGATGGGAAAAACGCGTTAGCAAAACTGGTTGAGAACAAGTTCATAGAAAAATTATCCCAATACGGAACAATAGAAAACTGGTCCAAGAAACCAATTCACGGTGAGTCTAATTTGCTATTATTTGTTTGTAACTACTCTGGTGCAAAATTATCACTAGGGGTAAGGAATAGTGGTACTCAGGCCAAGATTTCAGTTTCTGCAAGACTAGAGCATGGTGGAAGTAATGCAGGGCTCCAAGAAGCAATAGATTCAGTTTGTGATATTTTGGCACAGAATATGGCTAGCCATTGATAATTTCTTGCTCATAGGTTTGATTTAGATAAGTCACAATGCCTAGCAGAATTGAGGAAGCAACCAGTATCGCTAACATTGCTTCAATGCCAGCCCCAATACTGAACATTACCATTGCGACAACCCATGCCAATACCATGTCTAATGCGCCAAAAACCCGCCAAGATTTGCGCATAACAAGTATGCCACTAACCCATGAGGTTGTGGAACAAACAATCAACAGAACTGCCAAAATAACCAAATTACTCCATCCAAATCCGGCCGGAATCAGCAGTAAATGAACCGACCACAAACCAGCCGCTAACCAGATTCCAGCGTCAGTAATGACTGACCAAACGACGAAAATTATCGATAATGCGCCGCAAACAGTGGCAATCAGATGAATCCCTGGGGGATCCAACCCAAGCGGCTCTAGACACCAATACATCAGTCCCGATAGGGCAATTGGGATTAACAACCAAGCGACCATAACGGCGGCGGGTTGCGTCCACCTCCAACTCCGTCTCAGAACCAGAATAATTGCTAATATTCCTGCAAAACCAACTGAGATTAGTCCGGCAAAAATGACCCAAGCGGCGCGACCTGCTGCGCCGCGGTGATCATTTAATCCGCGTATTATGCGCTGCTTTTCTACCCAATCATATGATAGCACGCAAACAAGTAATATTATTTCAACAAAGAGTAATGGAATCGTCCAATCAAGCAAGCCGCCATTGAATGGATCTACCCGATACATTAGCGGCACCTCTCCGCCAATTATTAACGCAAATACTCGGTCAATAACCAGCAAATATACCACTCCTTCGACAGCATTTGGGATTCGCAGGCCCAAATCATTTCGACCGATTAACCCAATTCCCGCCAGAACACAAAGTCCCGCTGTGATGACTGCTAGATGTTTCGCATCGTCTAGGCCAACGACGGAATCTGAGATTCTTCCCGCAAGGTGTACTAAAACTAAACCTCCCATTGATATCGCAATTGGTAACTCAATACCCGCAATATCTGGTAATCTCAGCCCGATGTCGTTTGCTCTAATTCGGGCTAGTGCTATGAACAGAATAGAAACGGCCACACAGAAAGCTAGAATCAGGTAGGAAAACGATGTTGCGAACGATAAGTATGTCGAAGCTAAAATAGTCGTTATGAGAAATGCAATAACTATTACAGGGCGATGATGAATGTCGCCAATTTCCAAATCATACTCGCCACTCGTTCCAGACCGTTTAGCGCGTTTGCGTTGTTTCTCGACTAAATCAAGCATCTCGACATCAATCATTTTTAGCGTCGTTTTAGTATCTAAGTCTGCTTTCACTGCGCTTAACTCGCCCTTTTCATTAGCCTGCGCCTGAATAAATTCTTGCAGGCGGTGTTGTTTTTCCTCTATTTTCAGCAACCGCGCTTCTTTCTTTGCCAAAGACCGCATTTCGCTGCGGAATTCACCTTGAATTGCTAGATATGCACCAGAGCCTATGAATGCGAAGATAGTAAGCAAGAGGACAATCGTAGAATCCTTAATTTGAGCAGTTATTGCCATGACTGCGAGTAAAGCAACGGCTGCGATGGCTGGTGGCAGCAATTTTTCTACTGTAGCGGCTCGCCTCAGATAGAGTACTAACGCTACCAGAGTAATCATGGTTAACAAGTATAGATTTACCTCCTCACTTGGTAAGATTGTACTGCCATCTAATTCCATACTATTCAACGGCTCAAGAGCGATGATGATGAACAACCCTGAGAGCAACCCCATCATCAATGTCAATAGTTGCCCTGGTAATGCCTCCGCCTTCTTTAACACTTCATCAGTTACTCCAGATCGTTTGAGACGGTCTGATGACAACAGCAGAATTCCGCTTGCTATTACCAAGGTTACTGCCCACAACCCTTGCTGCCCATAAGTCCACGATAGGGCGATTGTCGACCCACCCCATATGGTCATCAGACTACGTGGCTTTCCACGATGCTTTTCCAGTAAAACCATGACGGCATGACTAATCATCAGGATAGTCAAAACTCCGAACAAACCAATCGCCGGTAGTGCACCCGGTCTAGTAATAGACCATGTCACAAATAATGCCAACAAAAAGCTCAGATTCCACAATTGAAGGATTTCAGAATCTCGCAACCTAGCGCCTAATTCTGACATTCCACTGAGTCTCGAGGCCAAATTAAAACCGGTTTCACCATGTTTTACATTCACCCAAATCTGCTGTGATAGTAGGATTAACATCCATGCAGCTAAGTCATATTGTTCTATGGAAATAGGGATGTAATCAGCAGAAATAAGACGGTTTTCGACATCGGTTGCGAAAAATAACAACCATAGCCAAGGCCCGACAACTGCAGTTCCGGCAATTGAGGGAGAATCTCGATACATTGACAATTGGGCAAGTCCAATCCATACAACACCTTGGCTAAACAAGAGTGTTCTTGCTCCTGTGCCTCCATCATTAGCGGGAATAAGTAGGGTTAGCAGAGTGACAATCATTAGTCCTCCAGCCCATAAGACATGGTCAGAAACAGCAGTTTGATTCCTCAGTAAGGCGCCAGCAGTGAGTATTGCTGTGATTGCTGCATAAACGCTGTAAGGGCGCAGCTGATAAGGTAGGTTGACCTCGATTAGACCGCTTTCTAACACGGCCAGTGCAAATAATAGAAGCGGTGCAGGTATTACAATCAATGGCATCAGTCGGGGCCATTCTACACCTCTTACTACGAGGTATGAAGCGCTGAATGCGGTCAGTAGCAGTACTAACTGTGCTAGGGCATAACCGGTTTCCAATCTGTTAGCAGCCACCGATAACAAGGCACCAATCATCCCTAATCCAACAGACACTGACCACAAACCTGGTTTGCCCAAGCCAAGACCTTTGAATGCATCAGAAAACCAATTGTCCTTTTCAACAAATTTCGCAGCCATAGTTGAATTTGTCGCAGTTACACAAACCATCAACAAAAACAACAACAAATCATCTTCAAACGGTAAAATGACCAAACCAAATAATTCCCAATTATTTGATATTGCGTGAATTCCAACCCAGAGATATGAGACCGCAATACCCATGCTTGCAAGGTTACCAGAGTCTCGAACGATCGCAAGGCCATGGAGCATTATCGTGCCGATACCAATCATTATGGCAACGCCAAACTCGCCGTATAACGCGCCTGCAGCACTACCTACAACTAACAAAATCAAGGTCGCTTGGGCAGCGATGGCATCCTCGTTATGTCGTTGTGCAATACCGATATTCAATACAACACCAAGCAGCAGTAATGTGCCCAACAGATTATCTTCATCAGCAAATGAAAAACCGTCTAACCATCCCCAGTGCCACAAATCTAGAACGAGCCCATAGATCAACTTCATCGATATGATTACCCATGTGACGCCTAAAATACGCATATTTGGATTCGGAATCCATTTCTCCCCTAGGTAAAGTCCGATAATTGCCATGGCGCTNNAATAATTCCCAATTATTTGATATTGCGTGAATTCCAACCCAGAGATATGAGACCGCAATAC
Source organism: Euryarchaeota archaeon UBA128 (assembly GCA_002496955.1). GTDB lineage: Archaea > Thermoplasmatota > Poseidoniia > Poseidoniales > Poseidoniaceae > MGIIa-L1. Next base: position 33,616 of record DALZ01000110.1, read on the forward strand.
CCATGCTTGCAAGGTTACCAGAGTCTCGAACGATAGCAAGGCCATGGAGCATTATTGTGCCGATACCAATCATTATGGCAACGCCAAACTCGCCGTATAATGCGCCTGCAGCGCTGCCTACAACTAACAAAATCAGGGTAGCTTGGGCAGCGATGGCATCCTCG
>DALZ01000060.1 GCA_002496955.1 Euryarchaeota archaeon UBA128
GATAAACGCGCGGGCTCGAGCAGCCCTACGTGACGGTTCCAGTAAAGTGGTTGAACTTACGGCATCTCCTGACGATAAAGAATCGGAATAATCAATCATTTTCTGGTTTTGGCCATTTCTTTTTCAGTGCCTTTTTCAAACCTTCATCAAGCGTTGCATTCCACCAATCGCTACCTCGCCAGATGGCATATTTGCCACGAATACCGCGCAGGTCAGCGCCAGCGAACTTACAATTATTGAAGTTTGACAGGTTTAACCTTGCCTTTCTGAGGTCAGCACCTCTGAAATCTGCATTATCGAAGGCGGACTTCATTAGGTCGGCTTCAACCATTGAAGCCCGGTGAAAGTTACAATTAGAAAAATCACCCTCGGTTAGGTCGGCCCCATCAAGTATGGCTCGTTTGAAATTGGAACCAGAGTGTCGACCCTTACGTAATAGTGCACGAGCTTTGTTTTGATATGACCAATCCAAAACCTCAGCCTTTTCCCCAACATTGTCTCGTGGGTCGTCTGGGTTTCCTGACATTACCATGATTCTCACTCATTTCTTGGCCCGACTTTCTAGATGCTTTCTGCCGGTTTCGGTTAATTCAGCGAATCGGTTCTTGTCACCATGTTGTTTGGCAATAAGCAAGAAATCTTTCTCTCGCAAACGGTTGATGTATAGTGAAAGATTGCCTGGGGGTTCGATATTAGCTTCTTCAAATAATGCGTTGATTACTCTTGGAGGGCAGTCGGTTAATCCTTCAACATCTCTCAAAAAGTGTAAAGCTCCTAGTACCTGTTCTGGTTTTCCCTCAAGACTGCAATTGTCAACCAAGGTTCGAAACATCATGCCTCGCTGAGGAATAGATTTCTGCTCTGAGGTTGAATTAGAAGCATCGACAGCCATATCTTTTGCATCCTCTAATCGCTCTAGGATAATGCTCCAGAAACCTTCTTCTTTGAATCGAGCAAACTTTTCGTCTACCTCTATTTCGGAACCCTCACTTTCAAAATCGAACTCTCCAACATGGATTGAGATTTTATTGAGTCCAGACATGTTAATCACTATTACCCAAGAGAGCGATGTAGATAACTGTTTACAAAATTGTTACTAACAAAGATTTTTCAAGCAAATCACATAGTAGTCTTTTCAAAGGAATTACCTCACGCAGGGGTTGACTGGCATGACTGTCCACGAGTTCAAAGGTTACGCGTTAGTTCTCAAGAGCGGCGCAGATCCAACGACAGGGGGCGTTGCTATTGCTGGTTTTACTACCGCTGGCATGGTCGGAGTTATTGCTGCCTCCCACATCATAAGAACATTGCAGCTCAACCAATTAGGAACCGTATTAAATGCTGACTTTCCGGCCGTAGCGCTCATTCAAGATGAAATACCAAAACACCCGGTTCGGGTGTATCAAGGCACTGGCGTGGGGGTTTTCACATCAGAAATAAAATTCCAAGATAAACAAGATATCATGTTTGCCTCGACTGTTTTAGAGTGGTATACAAAGGGCGGTTTTGATAAACTGATAATAATCGACGGCATCATCGCACCAGATAAGCAACTCAACCAAGGTGAATTATACGGTGTTGGTTCGTCTGAGAAAGCCCGTGAAGATCTTAGAATGGCCGGTATCGAACCAATTCAGCAAGGTATTGTTGCAGGTATCACCGGTTTCCTATTGGGAGAAGGCGACCGACTCGGGATTGACGTTACAGCCTTATTAGCGGAAGCAAGTCCGATGTATCCAGATGCTAGAGCTGCAGCATTGGCAATTGAAGCAGTTTGCGATTTGACTGGATTGGAGATCCCGCTGACTGAACTGCTCGAGAATGCTAGAGAGATTGAGAATAGCGTGCGTGAAGTATTTGAGAAATCAATGACTATGTTGCCGGCCCCAGAAACCGATGATGATTTTATCGATCCATCATTTGGTTGATTAATTGTGATATTTTCTGAATACCGATAACACATCCTCAAAGTCTGCGTCGGTTACGAACATCGGATTCATATCTGGATATCTCGCTGCACTATGGCCTAAAGCAATCAAGTCAGTGATTAATTTATCCAGTTTCGGCGCGCCCTTAGTACCTGCTAGACGCGGCATGGCGTCTAAACTAAGCAATAGATGCTCACGACTTAGTAAGTCTGCAGCATCAGCAATATGTTTGACGCTGCGCGCCATTTCTCGCGTGGCATATTCAATGTCTTTTTCATGCCACTCAAGGCCTATGGCGATTAACCTCGTCAAATCCTCATCACTTGGTAAACAAGTTTCAATCGCACTTTGTTCGCTCATTCTTCCAGCAATATCCCTATCCATTAGTGCCCCAGTCCATAATGGTCCACTACATTGTTTGACTTGCTCAGTATCTGGATACTTGATGAATCGGTATGGTATATCGGTGCATCTAAGTCGGTAGCCAATATTGGATTGAAAGTCAGAGGCGCCTTCTTTTGAGGTTTTCACTAACACACTTACTCTGACGTGATGTCCATCAAACAAAGACAAAATAGGTTTTATTTCCTTATCATGCATTGCAGCAACCTTGGCAATCAAGCCAAGTAAAACTCTTACTGCATCATCATGAGCATACTCGTCTACGATACCCTGGGAATCATAGCGGCGCTTCTGTGAACTCAACGAGGAGCCGGTTAATGCAGCAGTATCAGTAGCGGTTACCTCTATCACTCCAGTTCTCGCTAAACATTGAATCGCTGAATCAATAAATGGTACAGGGGAGCCAAAAGGGTCGATATCAATCCACTGATATGATGCCTCTGCCATGGCCAATTTTGCATCCATTTTTTGGAAAAAAATACCATTTATGAGCTCTCTATGTGCTATTGAATCATAACGATCTAAGTCGACCTCAACATTTTCAACATAACTTGGAAGGTTATGATTATGCGAAGCTATAGCCCAATTAAGCGCGGAATCATTCAAATCATTCCCCGTGATTCGAAGTCTATGTTGCAAAAAGTCTGGTATTTCATTACGCCATCGTCTTATTCTAACTCCGGTTGAACACATTGCATCAAATGCCCTGACCGGTTTATCCTGGCGAGTCAGCCAATTATGTTCAAGCGCGTCTTTCAACAACAAAACTGACCGGGTTCTCGATGGCGCCATCGCAGGATTAAGAAATCCTCCTCCGGTTTTTTTTGCTGGGCCCCTTGGCATGTGTGACGGCCTCTCTTGTTTTGGTTGTAGATGGACGACAGTTTTGCCTTCAAGCCACAGGCTACCGGGCCAACCATCTGGAATCTTTCCAACATCCATAGGCGACCGACTCTATCCAGTAATCAATCATTCATCAATATCTCTCAAAGCAATTTTAGATATTCAGTTTGAGCACTAACCATGTCAGACGAGTTCAAGCCGATGGGAATCACCATGGCAAATCTCACAATAGGTTATGGTGTAATGATGATTATTTGGGGAATTGTAGTTTCAATTCTATCAGCTTCGCGATCCCCAACATCATTTATTCCCTCAATAATGGGTGCATTGATTCTTATTCCGGGTATTTTTACCAACCTACAACCACAGAGAAGGAAACTATGGATGCATGTTGCGGTAACAATTGGTGCACTGTGTGCCGTTGGTGGTACACGCTTTTTCATGATAATGTCAGACAAAGATACTAGCGTATATGCCAAAGGATCCATGTTGATGTTGTTTGTAACAGGTTCGATATACACTTACCTTTGTGTAAAGTCGTTCAAACATGCCCGCATATCACAATCGGAGTGAGGTTTGACTATGAGTGAAAAACCATTGGTCATCGATGTCGTTGACAACGGCGGACAATGGACTCATCGTGAGTGGCGAATGCTACGTTATCTCAAAGTTGATACGCAAATTATTGACAACACTACGCCTGTAGATCAGTTAAGAGAGTTAGATGGTATAATTCTGTCCGGTGGTGCCGCTAGAGTTGGCTTAACCGGTGAATTAGGCAACTGTGGAGCATATCTTGAACTTGATATTCCAATATTGGGTATTTGTGCTGGACATCAGTTCATGGCGCGTCATTATGGCGGGGATGCTAGAGAATCTCCAATTCCTGAATTCGGCGCGATGGAGATTGAATTACAGAACGGTGGCGGTAAAATATTTCATGGCACTGCAGCAAAACAAACAGTATGGGAATCGCATAACGATGAGGTTCATGAAGTCCCTGAAGGCTTTTTCATAACTGCTAGTAGCCCCTCATGCCAAGTTCAAGGCATGGAAAATATGGCAGGTGACCGATTTGGTTTACAATTTCATCCAGAGGTCAATGATTCCGAATATGGAAAAGAGATGTTTGAAAATTTCGTCGAAATATGTCGGCAAAACAGAGACGACAACAGATAGTATCAAACACGGATATAAAAGTTAAATTGACCAGAGAATATCATGTCTGGTTCCTTTTTAGTGATTGGCGGCAGTAGTGATATAGCACTCAATCTGATTAGGCAACTGGTTGATTCGGGTAACACGGTAACCGTGTTAGCGCGTGACGAATCTAGAGTTGAATCCCTGAAGACCAGTGGCGTTCACGTAGTCTGTGGCGATGGTTTGGTTGAAGAAGACCTTGCCGGCGCGATTGAGTTGGCGAAACAACATGGTGGTGGCAGTATTAACGGCGCTGCCCACCTAATCGGTTCGATTTTACTCAAACCGCCGCACGCGTTGAAGGTAGCAGATTTTGAATCAGTCATAACCACTAATCTGACTAGTGCTTTTCTGTCTCTGTCAATGATTAGTAAAGCAATGCTGCGCAGTGGTGGCGGGAGACTCGTCTTCACATCGAGCGTTGCCGGCAGTCTCGGTTTGGTCAACCATGAGGCGATTGCAGCTGCTAAAGGTGGCATAGAAGCAATGGTTAGGGCGGCTGCAGCAACCTACGCTCAACGTAACATACGAGTAAATGCGGTTGCTCCTGGTCTTACAGAAACCCGTCTTGGAGCGACTGTTCTCAAATCTGATGCAATGCGCGAAGCAGCGGTCTCAATGATCCCGATGAAGCGGATTAACCAACCCGATGAGGTTGCATCAGCAATGTTTTGGTTACTTACCAAGGCGCCGGATAACTTCACTGGCCAGGTATTGAACTTAGATGGAGGAATGGCGAATGTCAGAAACTAGTAAAGCAAAATGGAGAGATGCTCTCCCGGTGAAAAAATTAGAAAACGGGAAGAAAAAAATGATTAACATTGGTAAAAAAATGATACTTCTTGGTATGCAAGATAATCACTACTTTGCAACGGAGGCACTTTGCCGCCACATGCGCTGGCCGCTGGCTTGGGGAGCGAAAGTTGAGGATGACTGCATCAGGTGTCCGCTGCATCAAACGACCCACAAAATATCTGATGGAGAACTAGTTGAATGGTCGCCATTTCCACTGTTTCCTCCTTATGGCAAGTTGGTCGGAAAGATGTCAAAGCAGAAGGAACTAGCCATTTATGAGACCCGAGTTAATAACTCTCAGATTCAGGTTTATTTCTGATTAGACCTTTGACATTAGTTCCATTTCGAGGGGTACTTGGCGAACAAACCTAGTCACGGTTTTGTTGGTTAGATTGTATTGCTGTAAACATTTTTCTAGCGCACTCAGCGGTGCTGAACGCGGCAACTTCCCCAAGCGGAAATCGTTTATCAGTCGCACAATATCTTGCTTTTCGTTAGTGGCCATTTGGTGAGAAAACTCATTCACGATTAACTCCATTGTCTGTACAATGCGACCTTTTTTGCTGAGTATTTCAAGGGTCTTCTGAGCCTTTGTGATATATTCTAAAGCAACGTTTTCTGGGTGTGTTCCTGTCGCTTCACGATTCTGTATGAGTCTTGATAGGATAACGTTTAGTTGTGGTGCGCGACTCAAAAAGAAATACTTGTTTTCTTCATGAAATTGCTCAATTCGTTCGATAGTCCAACCTGCTTTCCCAAAAAGTTGCCACTCATTAAAAAAGTGCACCCTAGAGAGAAAATGCTCGGCTTGTTTGGGGTTTTGCAGTTGCTGATATTCTATTACTGGTAAGTGCGGATTTAAGGTCGTGATTACCATTGCGAATAAGCCATTACCATGGTGAATGAATGCATCGGTATCTGCATCATAAACCGGAGCCCCCGATAATCCACAAGACGGTGAGCCGCGGTTAAACACATATCCGCAAGCTCCTATACTTGCTAGAATATCAGACTGAACCTGCGCGAAATGGATTATATCTTCAGTAAAATCGTAATTATTTTTCATGTCGACTAGAGATAACCTGCCATCTTTCATCAACAATTTTATGTTTTTATCCGAGTTTTCACAGCCGATACCTGTCATTGGACAAATGGGGTGAAATCGGACGAAATCGCGCCATTTTATCGATAATAAACCATCATCATTCGTCGTCGGCTCGCGATTCTTATCCTTAACAAGAGTCGCAGATATAGCAATCAATGGCTTAGAGTCCACACGAAACGCGAAATCTTGCCATATTTCAAGCACTGTTTTGATGATGGCGGTCAGATTTTCAGGTTTGCCTGTCTAGCAAGCATAACAATTTGCATACTATGTTCAAGCATTGCAGCATTCGCCCATGCTTGATCTAAATCTGCACCTACAGCATACGCACCATTGCCTCTTATCACCACACAACGCATTCCGCCTTGATTTAGCGCTTCAGCGACTTGACGCAAATATTCGCGAGGGTTTTCATCATCGGGATCAACAATTATCACTTTGCCAATGTTGTCCTTGCCAATATTATCTATTGGTTGCATAAGGACCAAATCCTTTTCACAACTTACTGCGGTTGCGTAGGGCCCATGGCAATGGATGACTGCCGCCGGGCCGCCAGTAACTATACTAGTTGAAGCAAGTAAAACTTCCAACACCCTCCAGTCATTTGGCGCTCCTCTTGGGGGGTCCGAATTTAGTTTTCCAGCACACAAATCCTGCTCGTTCATTCTGGGTAGCAGTGCTTTGTGTTTTGTGCTGATTAACACATCTAGTCGTTCGGGATGTAACATCGCAATAGTGCCCATTGATGCTCTAATTAATCCGTCTCGGTCTAGTTGGCGAGCCATTCTTGCGATGTCTGCGACGATGTGGGCGCCAATGACTAAATCTTCGCTGATTAGCGGCGGCATTGGAGGGTTCTCCAGTTCCTCGATAATATCGGCAGCACCAACCATCGAGGTTCTTAATCGCTCTACTTCTGCTGAAAGGCGAGCTATCTCTGCTTCCTTTGTTTCTATCTCCTCAATTTCAACTGTGCCGGCAGATGGTATTTCTGCTGATTCATCGACGTTTTCGTCTTCCGTGTTTTCTGGTTCAGAGAATTCTTCGGG
>DALZ01000052.1:0-1953 GCA_002496955.1 Euryarchaeota archaeon UBA128
ACGCTACCGCAATATGCTTCAAGAGAAATTGCGTAAATAATATCTGCCATAGGTAGCAAATTACTGAGCACATTTAATGATAAAATTGAATAGCTTAGCATCTGGCTTGTGCCGTTGATTAGAGATAATCCATCTTTGGCTTCAAGTTCTACGGGGATTAGCCCCTTCTCCACCAAAACTGCTTTTGTATCGACCATTTTATAATCATCATCAATAATATTTCCTTCACCTATCAAAGCTAATGCCATGTGTGACAATGGTGCCAAATCTCCGCTTGCGCCTAAACTGCCAATGCGGGGTATGTACGGCGTGACATTCATATTAACGAAATCAATCAATTGCTGCACAACATTGGGAGTAACTCCTGAATAGCCTTTGGCAAACGAGTTGATTCTGGCAACCATCATCACCTTCACTGCTAAATGCTCCATCGGCTCTCCTAATCCAGTGGCGTGTGAACGGATTAAGTTCAGTTGCAATTCATGTAATTGATCATCATCGATTAACGTGTCAACTAATGAGCCAAATCCCGTATTAATGCCATAAACAACATCGCCAGATTCTAGAACAGAATCAACTACCTTGCGCGCGTTAATTACTCTGTTCCAAGCATCCTTACTGAGTTCTAATTTTGCCTTTCCCGATGCAACTGCAATAACCTCAGAGATGGTTATAGTATTCCCGTCTAACTTTACGCTGCGCGTCATCTTACCACCCCAGCAATTGTTTAAGCGAATCATCATCAGTAAGGGAAGGGATGGTTACTCTTAACATCGGATTTTCATGCATCGCTTGCTTAATCGTTTCAATAGCACCATTATTTCGAGCCCAAGCTCTTCTAGCTACACCATTGTTAACATCCCAGTGGAGCATTGACTCAATTTTGTGACTTGCATCCGCACTACCGTCTATTAGCATACCAAACCCTCCATTAATGACTTCACCCCAACCAACGCCACCCCCGTTATGTAAACTAATCCAAGTAGCACCCCTGAACGCGTCACCAACAAAATTCTGTACTGCCATGTCGGCAGTAAACATGGAACCATCTTTGATATTTGCCGTCTCCCTATAGGGGCTATCGGTTCCTGATACATCGTGATGGTCGCGACCTAATACTACTGGGGCTGATATCCTACCGTCTGCAATAGCTTGATTCATTGCCTGAGCAATCCTTCTCCTTCCTATATCGTTAGCATAGAGAATTCTTGCCTGACTACCAACAACCAGGTCATTTTTTCCTGCCTGCTCAATCCACCTGATATTATCAACCAATTGTTGTTTAATAGATTTAGGCGATTTTTTTATCAAAGAATCTAGCACAGACTTGGCAATTTTGTCCGTTTCTTTCAAGTCTTCTGGTTTACCTGACGTGCAGACCCATCGATAAGGACCAAATCCGTAATCAAAACAAATTGGCCCCATTATATCTTCAACGTAACTTGGATATTTGAACGAACCATCTTCTTTCAGGACATCTGCACCAACTCTTGATGCTTCTAACAAAAATGCATTACCATAGTCCCAAAAAAACATGCCTCGAGCAGATAATGTGTTAATTGCTTCCGCATGACGTCGTAGCGTTTTTTGTATCTCTTCAGTAAATCTTTCAGGATCCTCGGACATCATCGCTGTACTCTCATCAAATGTATAATCAGCAGGAAAATAACCGCCTTGATATGGATTGTGCAGTGATGTCTGGTCGCTACCTAAATCAACGCTAATGTTTCGCTCTACAATGCGTTCCCATAATTCAACAATATTACCGATATGGCCAACGGAAATTGGTTTACCTAGTTTTGCTGCATTAAGCATCAAATCAATTGATTCATCAATTTCCCTTGATATGTGTGTCAACCAACCTTGCTCATAACGCTTGATTGCCGCATGTTCATTCATCTCAGCAACTATACAAGCAGCGCCGGAAATTACCGCTGCTTTGGCTTGAGCCCC
>DALZ01000052.1:2350-13238 GCA_002496955.1 Euryarchaeota archaeon UBA128
ATGCATCCTTGCAGCATTTAACAGCGTTAAGGTAGTCCCATGGACAATTCCCTGCGGGCCAATATACATGTATGAACCTGCTGTCATTTGTCCATACTGGGTTACACCAAGGGAGTTCATTTTTTCGTAATCAATCCTAGAACTATAGTTTGGTATCACCATACCATTCGTGACAACAACTCTGGGTGATTGATTGCTCGAAGGAAACAATCCTAACGGATGGCCAGAATACATTACTAACGTTTGCTCATCAGTCATCTCACACAGATACTTCATTACTAGTCGATATTGAGCCCAGTTCTGAAAAACAGAACCATTACCACCATAGGTGATTAATTCATGCGGGAATTGGGCAACGTTAGGGTCTAAATTGTTCATAATCATTAGCATTATAGAGGCTGCTTGGTTAGACTTTGCGGGATAAGCATCCAATGGATATGCTTTCATTTGATAGGTTGTTGGACGAAATCGTTGCATTGTTATTCGGCCAAATGTATCTAACTCTTCCAAGAACTCCGAAGCAAGTATATCATGGAATTTCTTCGGGAAATATCTAAGCGAGTTTTTTAGAGCTAAAAACTTCTCACCCTGGGTTAAGACCTTCCTGCGTGATGGTGCGTGATCAACGGAGATATCAACACCGGGATGATCCGGGAGATTGTCCGGTATACCTTGTGAAAGTTCGTCGCGTAGAATTTTCTTGATACCTTCCATGAGTAGTGCGAGGTGGTGGAATTCTTTGAGCCTATTGTTCAATTAAATCACTATCATCAGGTCTCCAAAAGGTGAAAACCATGCCACTGATGAACATTATACATGAGAATGATATGAAACCAGACTTTAGTGAGAGATTTTGATACTCAACCAAGAATCCAGCAACGCTGGTGGATAAGGCTGCGGTCGAACCCAAAATCAGCATATCTATTGAAAATACACGTCCCCTTATTTCATCTTCAACCCACATCTGAGTCAGCACGGTGGATAGAACCCAATTACCGCCGCTTGCAGCATGAGCGAAGATAATCAAACAAACTGTGAGGGGCAGATAGATCTCTAGTGTCAACCCAACAAGTAGGTAAAAGACTCCTGAAATAGAAACAAGAATCCCAATAATCGATGGCCATCTGCTTTTGTCTTTGAACAACGCTCTAGCCATCAATGGGCCTATACCTGTGCCAATACCGCGAGCAAAGAAGAACAAACCAAACCCAAAGGCGGCCCCGTAACCGGTCAAACTGCCGCCAGCCAAGACTAAAAACACGCCTGCTAAACCAGCTCCTGCGAGGTTCCACGAAGATTTAGCAAAGACAATCCGTAACAACTTCTTGTCATGATAAATTCTTGACCAACCGGTTATGATATTAGATAACGCAGTTTTGACAAAAGGACCTTGCGTGCTTTCATCGAATTTTTGTTCAAAGGTCAACGGAATTAACAACAAACTAGATATCAAAAATGTGTAAGAATCTATTATAAAAGCCATGTCTGTACCCCATATACTAACTGTTATTCCACCCAACATAGCACCAATACACAGGGCAGTAGACCATGAAGCACTATCAATTGCATTAGCTGTTATCAAGTCAGTTTCATCAACTATGTTAGGCAGGGCTGCGCGTTCAGCAGTTACATAAACGCCATGGAGTAACATCATCAAGCCTGAAACCGCGATTAACCACCACATATCTTCCTTGCCGTCGACCATCAGAAATGAAAGCGCTAGAAAAACTTGCATCAGGTTTGCCCACAGCATCAATTTTTTACGGCTAATTCTATCGGCCAACAAGCCATTAATCGGCTGTGAAATGGCAAACAGAGCCATTCTAACAGAAAATAACACGCCAAGTAAAAATTCAGAGCCTGAGTATTCTAGTATCAAAAAGAACAGAGCAATAGTGTTGAACCACTCACCTAATAATGATATGACCGATGCCGCCCATAATCTTCTAAATTTTTTATTTGACAGAAAGAATTCTATGTAACCTTTAGTCAATATCACTCCTCCTCAAGCGCGGAATTTTGACCACTTATGGTACAAATAATCCACTTTGAGGTAGGAGTATTTGAGGTGTCTGCTGTTGAGTCAAGTGGTACTAATTCGTTTGCCTCTGGGAAATATGCTGCGATGTTCCTTTTTGGAATCTTGTATGGAATAACCATCCAATCCTTAGAAGAAATTGTCTCATCATTAAAATGGCTTGTTATTGTCACTATGTCTCTAGTTTTGATGGCTAAATCTAACATATCGTCAGGATTCATCATGACAATACGCCGGTTACCCTTTATACCGCGATAGCGATCGTCCAAGCCATATATGGTCGTATTGTATTGATCGTGCGAACGGATAGTCATCATAACAAATTGATTATCTTCGATATCAACATTTGGTAACTCATTGGTAGAAAAGTGAGCATATCCATCGACTGTGTCGAATTCACAATTGTCCTTAGGAGGATTTGGTAAATAGAACCCATTCTCTTGTCTAACTCTTCTGTTGTAATCCTCAAATCCTGGTATGCACCTACTAATCAAATCTCTTATATTATCATAATTTTTAACCTGAGCACGGAAGTCAATCGACGATTCGCTCAGTGTAGTTGATGCCATCTCAGCAATAATCCATGGTTCACTCCTTAGACTAACAGAGGCCGGCGATAAACCCCCTCTTGATGTATGGACTACTCCCATTGAATTTTCTACAGTCACAAACTGTTTGCCCGATTCTTGTATGTCAATTTCAGTTCTCCCCAAGCATGGTAAAATTAGCATTTCATCACATTGTACAAGGTGAGAACGATTCAACTTAGTCGAAACATGCACGCCTAACGATATTTTACCAACAGCTTCTGAGGTTCTCTGAGTTTGAGGGGTTGCAGAAATAAAATTGCCACCGAGACAAAAAAGAAAATCAACATCCCCTCTCTCCATAGCATTTATTGCATTTACCACATCATAACCATGTTTTCTTGGCGCGCTAATATTTAGGCCCGATTCTAAATTATGGATGAATGAATCACTTGGCGCCTCCCAAATCCCGACTGTTCTGTTCCCTTGAACATTTGAATGACCGCGAACTGGACACAAACCTGAACCTTTACGCCCAATATGGCCGCCTAGCAAATGTAGATTGACTACTTCCTGGATTACAGCTACGCCATTTCTGTGCTGGGTAAGGCCCATAGCCCAACATGAAATTATTGATTTTGAATTAGCAATTATGTCTGCAAGTTGTTCAATTACTTCAATATCGATGCCGGTGTCTTTTGTTACTCGGTCCCAATCAAGTCGATCGAGTAATTTACAGTAGTCAGAAAAGCCTCTGGATTTGGTCGAAATGAACTCTCTATCGATTTTATTTGAGTCTATAACTAATTTGTTTACTGCTTGAAACAGCGCTGCGTCTCCACCGATTCTTATCGGTATGTTAATGTCAGATAATTTAGTTGAACCAAAATTCAATTTCATGTAGTCCTGTGGATGTTTAAATCGAACTAATCCAGTTTCTGGCAGGGGGTTGATATGGATTATTCTGGCACCGCCCTTCTTAGCATCGCGCAGGGCTGTCAGCATTCTTGGATGATTGGTCCCCGGATTCTGGCCAATAACTAATATTGTTTCTGCATCATTAAAGTCACCTAATGTAACAGTACCCTTACCAATACCGATAGTAGAAACTAGTGCTTTACCACTTGATTCGTGACACATGTTGGAACAATCAGGTAAATTGTTGGTTCCATACATTCTTACGAACGCTTGATACAAAAAAGCTGCCTCATTACTAGTTCTACCTGAGGTGTAAAAAACCGCCTTGTCAGGGTTTTTCAACGACTTTAGTTTACCTCCGATAATATTGAAGGCATCAGACCATGAAATGGGCTGGTAGTGGGTTGCGCCATGTTTTGCATACATTGGTTCAGCGATTCTTCCTTGACTATTCAACCAATAGTCGCTTTTGCTCGCTAATTCAGCAATTGAATACTTAGCAAAAAATTCACTGTTAACGTTTGCTTTCATCGCTTCATCTGATACAGCTTTTGCACCGTTTTCACAGAATTCAAAAGCAGAACGGTGATCTGGGTCGGGCCACGCACAACCTGGACAGTCAAACCCTGATTTTTGATTTACCATGCGCAGGGTTTTCACTGACTTGCCTACGCCCATTTTTTTCATTGAGTGGATTGCGCTTGATACAACAGCAGGTATACCAGCGGCTGTTGACTTTGCTTTTGTCAAAGTCAGTTTTGTTTTGTCCACGGGAGTAAGCCCGCTGGAGTCAATTCCCATCAGTAGCGTGTTATTATTTCGGCTTTTGAAACCTTGCCATTACCAAGTCGTTTAGCCAATGATTATAGCACTGTCCGCCTTGACAAATGAGTAAATTCTCATTCCAAGTTGACGTGCTGTTTGTGCCGCAAGCGTAGAACAGGCTCCTATTGATGCAATACTTGGTATGTTTGCTCGCGCTGCTTTGGCCACTATGTCCCAGCCACACCGACCACTGAGCAGCAATATCGAATTGTTTAGCTCTAAAGATTTGATAGCTTTTCCGATTACTTTGTCTACAGCATTATGCCGACCAATATCCTCTGCAATACATACTATGTCGCCTTGTGTAGTGAGTATTCCTGCACAATGCATGCCACCAGTTTTTCTGAAACCGGTTTGCATAGTTTTCATTTTATCTAAGGATTGAGACAACATCCCTACTTCAATTTTACTAGGTGATTCTAGAACAGGTAATCCATTGTTTAAACTATGCAAGCCGTCAGTGTTACAAGCGCCACAGGAGGATGTTGTTATACCGTCTGATTTAGGCACTAATTTTCCTCCTATATCAGATATCATCTTGACTGAATAGCCAGATTCATCTGATAATATATCAATGGACAAAGATCTATCAACAAAAAAATTGATAGGCAGATATCCTTCGCAGAAAAGGTGGCCAATCAATAAATGTTCTAGGTCCTCGGGCGAGGCTAGTAAAGTTGCCACTATGTCGTCATTGTATTGGAGTTTGACAATCGTTTCCACGGCTAAATCGTCTGAACCGATAGCTGAGCCATTGATACTCCAACGAGAAACGGGAATTTTCCTATGATTCATCATTAGCACCACGGAGATGTTCAATATCGAAGAATTCAAATTGTAAGTCTACGAGTTCTTTACTTGAGGATGCATTTGAGTAAGCCTCAAGTGGCTCATAATTTAACTCAATAAATCGGTTACCCCAGCTGAACCTAGACAGTAGAGATTTTGCTTGACTCTTATTTCCAGCAAGATATGTTGCAGTTGCAAGCGCCTCAATGGTAGTTAACTTACTTGGTTTACCCCAATTAACAGGGTTGGCCGCCAATAATAGTGGGAGCATTCGAGGCTGGAGTCTTGTTTGCCGCATGACTCTGTCCACACTAATTTCAATATGCTTCCAAGAACAATCCAGACCAACTAGTGAGCCCTTTTTTTGAGTGAGGATTGTGTGATCCTCTGGACCAAATACTTTCCCGCATAACGGTTCGAGGATAATGCCACTTTTTGGCAGTGTACTTATTCTTTTGTGAAGTGTTATGTCACCACGTTTGGAAGAAATTACTGCAGTGTTTTTTTTCGGATCATCCTGCGCCAACCACAACGAATGCAATTTTATTGACATTCACTCACCGCTTTGGTTGAGGAAGTCTCCTAGCGTCATACCCCGAACAGTTCCTGTTGAAACTCTGGAAGTTTCTGATGGCTTACGCACTTCCATCAACGTAATTCCCAAAACTCGCTCAAGTTTGTTAACAACTGAATCTGTGGGTGGCTTTCCAGATTCGGCAGATTTGATGACATTAACTGTTTCAGCCATACGTTTACCCAACTCGTTTTGATTCCAACCTTTGTTTTCTCTACCCGAAACAATCCGCGCAGCAAAGTCATCGACTAGTTCCTTTTCTTGTGTAGCCATGATATCACCGCGTTTCTTACTGTTAAAGGAAGTTCTTGGACGGGAATTGGCCATTCTAATTCCGGGCGCGTCTTGCTTGGGTGCAAGGCCTAACTTTTCTATACACCTTTGACAAGCAGAAACGTTTGCTTTTCCCATCAATACGGACTTAGTGCTAATTTTCATAGCGCCACAAACCTCGCACTCTGCCATACATTGCCCAAGCCTTCCAGTATTATAATTAGCATGAAACATCACTAAGAAAATGGCAGAGTTCATAGATGATTGCCGCTAGGGAGTGATGACTGGCATGGTAGGCGAAGTAGAAACACCATCTAACAATTTGACCTCCACGGCAGAGGAAGATTTGAAACAACTTGAAGATGATTTCAAGGCTTTACAAGATCAAACTCAGGATTTAATTAATGAGAGAGCCCACATGGAATCAGAAATAAGGACATTAAAAAAACGTGCTAACCGTTTGGACGAGGAAGTACGCAGCCTTAAGTCTCCTCCGTTGATTGTCGGCCACCTTGAGGATATAATAGACCGGGACCGGGGTATAGTCAGATCATCCAACGGAACTGTATTTCAAGTAGCACTCAACCAAAGACTCTCTCATGACATTTTAAAACCAGGAGTTAGAGTTGCGTTAAACCAAGATACACTGGCCGTAATAGAAGTACTGCATGATGCATGGGATCCAATGGTTAGTGGTGCAGAAATGGTTGAGAAGCCAGAAATTAGCTATGATTCTGTAGCAGGTTTGGAAGAACAAAAACAGTCCGTAAGGGAAGCAATAGAACTACCACTAAATTCGCCTGAATTATTCAAAAAAGTTGGAGTTGAACCACCAAAGGGGATTCTACTTGTCGGACCTCCTGGCTGCGGCAAGACATTGTTAGCAAAAGCAGTCGCAAATCATACTGAAGCGACATTTATCCGAATGGTTGGCAGTGAATTAGCGCAGAAATATATCGGTGAGGGGGGCAGGATGGTTCGCGAGTTGTTCTCGCTAGCTAAAGAAAAAGCTCCGTCAATTATTTTCCTTGATGAAATTGATGCTATTGGCGCCAAGCGACTTGATGGATCAACTAGTGGTGATAGAGAAGTTCAACGAACTCTGATGCAGTTGTTAGCCGAACTCGATGGCTTTGACGTATTAGAAAATGTAAAGATTATTGCCGCAACAAATAGACCTGATATCCTAGATGAAGCCTTACTGAGGCCGGGGAGATTCGATCGCGTCATCGAAATACCAATTCCTGATGATAATGGCCGTAAGGCGATCTTTAAACTCCACACCAGCAAGATGTCCACCAAAAAACTACAACTGAAAAATATCGTCGATAAAACTAGTGGGTACTCTGGTGCTGAAATAAAGGCAACTTGTGTCGAAGCTGGAATGATTGCGATTCGCCAAGGTAGAGGCTATGTCACTAATGATGACTTCATGGAATCTGTCAAGCGTATCAATATTAAGAAAATCAAAGGTGGCTTGAAAGACTTACCAGATGCAATCTACAACTAAGGCTAACTTCAAAGTCCGCCTTAATCAGCGGGCAACATGATGGAATCCATAATAGAATGCGTACCTAATATTTCTGAAGGCAGGGATAACGACATCATTCAACAAATCATAAACTCTGTTGAACAGAGTAGCAGATGCTCGATACTCGGTGTAGAGCCTGACAGAGATTACAACCGAACTGTGATAACCATTGCTGGCAACCCGGCTGATGTCTATCAGGCAGCTTACCAGATAATCAAGGCTTCAATCGAGCTTATCGATATGAGTAATCATGAAGGTGAACATCCTAGATTGGGGGCTGTTGATGTCTGCCCATTCATACCTTTGAGTAATTACTCGATGGAGGAATGCTCTAGCCTTGCTAGAAAACTTGCTAAGTCGGTAGCAGAGGATTTTGGGGTATGTACGTTCCTCTACGGATATGCTGCTACGAAACCTGAACGAAAATTACTGTCTTCTTTACGCAGAGGAGAATATGAGGGGCTGCAAGCACGATTATCTGACTCAGACGAATTGCACACAGAAGCGACAAAAAAACCTGATTTTGGTCCCGAGGAATGGACTGATTCGGCAAGAAAAACGGGTGGTATAACAATTGGCTCCAGAGATATATTAGTAGCATACAACGTTAATGTTGATGAAACAGATGCCACCGTTGCAAAAAAAATCGGCTCAATAATTAGGGGATCTGGTAGAATGATAAAGAATCCTAGTGGCAAAAAGTTGCGCGTGCGGGGTATGTTAGATGAAGTCCAAGGAATGGGAGTTACTTTGGAATCCCATTCAATCAGCCAAGTTTCAATGAACATTTTGGATGTAAATAAATGTCCAATCCACAAGACCTATGAAATCTGTAAATCAATTGCTAAAGATCATAATACCCAATTAAAGGGGAGTGAATTGGTTGGTTTAGTCCCACTTAGCGCGATGATTGAGAGTGGAAAATGGTTCTCATCGGACGCTAACGCCGATGAAGAAACCCTTGTTAACTCGGCGATAGAAGGTTTGGGGTTATCAACACTTCATGAATTCAATCCAAATATACGGATTATCGAATGGGCACTGAGGAGGGGTAGCAGTTGAATTGGTCCGAGATGAGTCTGACTGACTTCCAAAATGCGCTTGCTTCAGATGACCCAACACCAGGTGGCGGAACTGCGAGCGCAGTTGCATTAGGCCATTCTGCAGCTTTGGTAGCAATGGTGGCCAATCTCACTATTGGTAACAAAAAATGGGCTGATGGTTGGGAAATCGCTAAGCATGCGTTACAGGTTTCGCAAAAAATCATGACCATGGCCGGTGATTTAGCAGAACAAGATAGTGATGCATTTGATGATGTTATGGCAGCGTTTCGTTTGCCAAAGTTAACAGATGAGGATATCAAAACTAGACGTGAACACATAAGAAATTCTACTTTAAAGGCTGCCCAAATACCCTACAAGACAGCTGAGTTCAGCCTAGACTTACTAAATAGCATAAAGCAATTATCGTTGTGTTGCAATGGAAACGCGATTTCTGATTTAGGAGTCGCGGCCTTACTCGCATCAGCAAGTTGTAAAGGAGCGCTGTTCAATGTCGAGATTAACCTGAACTCTTTACCAGAAGAGATGGGTCATTCAATGAGGGACAACCTTAGTTCTATGAATGAAGAGTGCAGACATATTTCCAAGAAAGTCATGCACACAGTTAAAGAAAGATTGTGATTACCTCACCAACGAACCGCTACCGATATCTCCGTCGATAGTCACTAAACGAACATTGCCCGCCTCATCATCAGCAGCGAGAATCATACCTTCTGAGGTAATCCCTCTTAGTGGCCTTGGTTGCAAGTTTGCGACAAACACAACTGATTTGCCTACCAATTCTTCAATTGCATAATATTTCTTGATGCCTGCACATATTGTTCTTCCACCGCTGCCATCATCAAGTTGGATAACATACAACTTATCTGCATTTGGGTGATTGTCAACGCTGATTATTCTTCCAATCCTGAGCTCCACCTTAAGAAAATCATCAAAATTTAGATAAGTTACTCCTTCTAATTCATCATTCATATTTTTTCCTCCTTTTTTCCCGCCTTTAACCGAGTGTAATACCTCATTATTTTCATCAATTCTGTCTTCGACTAACGACTGCTCTTGCTCTAGAATATCACTGAGATCTAAACGGTTAAACAATGGTTCTGGCGACATACTACTCCACTTTATCGGACAATTCCAATTAACTGCTTCCCCCCAGTGGATTTTATCAACTTGTCCTGACTCACCCAAAGAATTCCAAAGCCTTTGGGAACTGAACGGCATAAAAGGTTGCATAACAATCGCTAGAAACCGGCAAATGCGCCATCCAAAGGCTAGAGTTGCTAACGCACTTTCAGATTCTTTGCTGCTCCTGTTTTCTAATTTCAAATACTTCCAAGGTTCGGCAGCTTGAATTATTTGATTACCATACTGCGCTGACTTCATAGCAGTTCTGAGTGCTTCTTTGTAACGATGTCTATCCAAAGATTGAGATATTTCCAAGTGCATTTGTTCAAGTTTTACAGTATGTAACATATTGATAGACTTGTCCTCTAAGTGCTTGTATGGATTGCCATCCACCATTGACAACCGATTACCAAGTGTGAGGATTCTGTGAACGAAATTGCCATATGCTGCATTAAGTTCTGCGTTGATTTTTTCAACGAAATCTGGCCAATTAAAATCAGTATCGTGATTTTCTGGCATGTTGATACACAGATAATAGCGTAATGTATCTGGGTCATAGCGTTCGAGGAAGGACGGTAACCAGACTGCGTGTTTGCGAGATTTGGAAAACTGCCCACCTGCCAACATCAAATATTCCATCGCTGGAACATTACTTTCAAGGGCCATTTGCCCGGGTTTGGGAAGCGTAACGGGAGTGTTGATGTCGAGACCTGCATTCGCGTGATTTAGACCCATAATCAAAGCAGGCCAAATTATTGTGTGGAATGGGATGTTGTCTTTCCCTAAGAAATAGAGGTGCTTTGGTTGATTGCCTTGCTCATCAACATTCCACCACTGCTTCCAAGCATCTGCACCCAAGTCATGTCCATTTGGCTCAGCAAATCTCCTCGCCCAAATTTGGGCACAGGTCGAATAGCCCTGAACAGCCTCAAACCACACATAAATACACTTGCCGTCCCACTCACCACCGTCTAGTGGCAATGGGATTCCCCAATTGAGATCCCTAGTCACTGCCCTAGATCGTAAACCCATCTCAAGCCACTGTTTCGTCATAGCCCTTACATTGGGTTTCCAAGATTTCTGCTGCTGGTTAGCATGCTGTTCCAACACTGATTGGAATAAATCTAATCGATAAAAGAAGTGATCTGTATCTCGCACTTCAATCTTGTTGTCAGGGTTCATTTTTGACCTAGGGTTGTTTAGTTCGATTGCCTCATACGTCGCACC
>DALZ01000052.1:13613-17469 GCA_002496955.1 Euryarchaeota archaeon UBA128
TCTCCTTCAACATAGCGATCTGGAAGAAACCTGCCACCATCATTACCTGTTACTTCGTAGTATTGTTGAGTGGTTTTTCTTTCAAAAAACCCTGCGTTTAGTAACTTAATGAAATTATCTTGGACGATTTTCTGATGATCAGTATCACTCGTGCGATTAAATAGCGCACCACCAAAATTAACACCACGGTGATCGACATTTGGTTCCCAGGAACAACCAAGTTTCAGCAATGCATCGGTGTTAATTTGATGATATTTATCGACAACATCTTGCGGGCTTATCCCATCTTGTTCAGCAGTCACGGTAATCGGTGTGCCATGTTCATCTGAACCAGAGACCATCAAGACATTATTACCAATTGCTCGCTCATAGCGTGCTTGAATGTCGGGCGGTAGATAACATCCAGCAACGTGCCCTAGGTGCAAGGGCCCATTAGCATAAGGCCACGCCACACAAATCAACACATTCCTTGACACTTCAGAGATTTGACCGCCTCAATATTACCCTGTCATTGGCTGCCTTATTGAGTTTCACCATGAGTATGATAATATGCGTCATTTTCAATAACTAGAATCACCTAGGAGGTTTAAGCGCAACGTCTAGGGGCCGTCGAAACTTCATGGATTATACATTATTGATTTTCTATGTTACACTCGCACTTGGTGTATCATTTCTATGTTCAATCTTAGAGGCTATTGTCCTCTCCATACCTCAAACACACATAGCGGTGATGGAAAAAGATGGCACTAAAATAGGCAACATTTGGGCCAAACTCAAGGATGATGACGCAGTAAAACCGCTAACTGCTATACTTACACTGAACACGATTGCTCATACAATGGGTGCTGCGGGCGTTGGCTCGGAAGTACAGAAACTGTACGGCGAGGACGCCTTAACATTAGCCTCTGTAATACTAACACTAGCTGTGTTATTCCTCTCAGAGATTATTCCGAAAACTCTTGGAACTGCTTACTGGAAACAATTGGCACCCTCTGCTGGCTATATCCTTCATTATACAACTATTATTCTATCACTCTTAATTATCCCAATACAATGGCTCAAGAAAATATTACCTAAGGGAGAGCAATCGTTAGTCACTCGAGACGATGTAGCAGCTCTGGCTGACTTAGGGGAAGAGGAAGGCATTCTAGAAGTGGATGAGGAAACAGTCATCCATAATCTATTACGGTTGCGAGAAATTAATGTTCATGAGGTTATGACTCCACGAGTTGTGTTAACTGCATTCCAGATGAATTCGACAATCCGGCAAATAATGGATGAAAATCAGGTCATTAGATTTTCAAGAATTCCCATCTATGATGAGTCAATCGATGATATAAAGGGCATAATAATTAGGTCGCAACTATTAATGGCTGCTAGCAGAGATGAGTGGGATGTCAAAATATCTGACCTAGCAAAAGATGTGTTAAGTATCTCTGCCAATAGTTCTGTTGACGCGACTCTCGACCTATTTCTAGCCAATAAGCAACAGATAGCTATCGTTACAGATGAATTCGGTGGCACTTCTGGAATAGTTACCATGGAAGATGTCCTAGAAACCCTGCTTGGGGAAGAAATTGTTGATGAACTTGATGAAGTAGAGGATATGCGGGAACTGGCTAGAGATCAAGCAGAACACTCTGAAGCCGAGTGAGTGCTAATGCGTCGATATATTATTCACTAGGCTTAACATTGATACAGATTTTGGTTGAGTGATACGGCAGTTGATAATTTAGTTATTTAACTAACACCAAAGCCAGTCCTAATATCACTTTTTTGAGGCTTTTGGCTTAGCCTTTGCCTTTGCCTTTGGCTTTGCCTTGGCCTTTGTTTTAGGTTTTTCTTCAGCCTTGGTGTCTTTACTGATTGAATCACTGGTCTCAGACACCTCAGTCGCTTCCGTTTCAGCTGCTTCTTTTGCTTCCTCAGCGGCCTGTTCCTCTTTAGCAACTCGACGGGCTTCTCTTCGTGCTGCGAATTTGTCGCCATAATCGCCCATATTCTCAAATTTGGCCCAAAACCCTGAACCTTTTTCATCCGAAGTCGGGACGTGCTTGACCAAAAATGCCCCGAACAGAACGTCATACAAGCCCTGATTAAATTCACTTGCTTTAGCAAACTGCCAGTTAACAATGTAAAGTATGATGAATATAGCACCAATACTCGTCCATATGTAAGGCCCTGCTCCAGCATCCTTGTCGCCAAATTGGCTGGTAGAAACAACGACAAACAGTAGACCAAACAAAGCCAAAATGCCAACAGAATTCGACAACATACCTTGGAAGGGGGTTGCTCTTTCGCCAGTTGTATCAATGAATTTTACTCGCGCAACAAATTGCCCTAGGTTTCTTCCAGTCTTAAATGGCAGAACTACAACATTAAGGAAAATCATGATTATTGATACAATTAGTAGTATGGTTGTAACAGTTCCAGTATCGCTAGTCATTAGGAATATAGCGGCTAACAATACGCCAAAGTTCCATCCAAAATTTACGAACCAACTCATTGTTCGATCAAGTTTATTGGCTATTTCAAAGCCTTCAGGCATGCCAGTTGGACGCTTGACACGCGGTTTTCGTTCACGCTTTTTCTTGGCTTTTTTGGGAACTTTTTCTTCAGCAACTCCACTAGGCTGTTCAGTTTTAACAGCAGGTTTTGCAACAGCCTTTGCTTTGGCAACAGGCTTTGCTTTAGCAACAGCCTTTGCTTTTGGTTTAGCTTCAGTCTTGGGGCTAGCTCCGCCTGCTTTGTCTAATAATCCCATTTAACCAACTCACTCGTACATGTCTCCTACTGTCTTGTATATTTTAAAATCGCTTGATTCTACGAATGTTTGAATTGATGTATCATCCATGTTGCCCAACTGGTTGTCAACGATCTTAAAGAATAATGAACGTAAATCATCATCAGCAGACATAGGGTCGTTACCCACCGTTTGGTAAACTGCGAAATCATCAGAAGCAACAAAAGATTCTACCACATTTGCAGGAAGATTTGATCCAAGTAGTTCATCGACTATGGATACAAATGTAACAAAAATATCGGCTTCTCGGGCTTCTTGTGCGACTACTGGTGTTTGCTGTTCTTCGGCAGGAGTAACACTAGCAGCGGAGTTAACTGCATCGCTATCGGGTGCACTTGAAATTTGATTCATCAGTTGCTTCCTTTGCTTTAGCAGAGTTTCCAGTTGCGGTTTTAAATCCGCAAGAACATCGACATCATTATTTTCTTTTGCCGCTTGATAAGCCGGTTTTAATGATCTTATTTCGTTCTCAATGCTGATTAAGGATTCTTCGTCAGATAACACTTCTTGATCTTCATCAAGAAGTTCAACTACTGGAGCATCTCTTATTTCAGCAAGTCTCTCGTCATGCTGTTGCTTTCTCAAGACAATAATATCACGGTCTAATGAATGTCCAAAACGGTCGGCATATCGGTCTAGTAACGAACCTGCCTCACCAGCAGATATGCGGTCTATGTGCCCATATATCTGAGGCAAAGGCTTGTTAGATTTTTTAGCCCATAAGTCACCATACTCATCTGATGATTGGGGATCAGATGATTGAGCTATGTTACTAGCCTCACTTAGCAGGGACGAAACCGCTGGCTCGGCAGCAATAGGGGCAGGGCCAGTTGGTAATTCCGCAGGTGGGGGAGAGGTTGCTGGGGGTAGCTGTGTGGGAGGTGGTAGGTCTGGTAAGGTTCCCGATTCTAGACCAGGTAAAGGCATGCCTGGGATAGGCGGCAAAGGCGCTGGTGGAAGCGCTGGATTGGGAGGTTGAGCATCTGCTTTTTTCTTGTTCTTCCTGAACCCCATGTCCTCACCTAGTGGCAAGGGAGGGTTGAATAGTATTGA
>DALZ01000035.1 GCA_002496955.1 Euryarchaeota archaeon UBA128
AATCACATTACTAATCATAATTTACGGACAATCGCTACATGCCATGTCAATCAGTTGAATCCGCTTATGGTGGCTAATGATATAGTGGTGAATACTTGCAATATGTCAGTCTATGCAACCTCAGCAATTGATGTAAAAATAATCAAATTAACTGCAGTGTCACGAATAAGTGAACTGACCATCGCCCTTGATGTCGAGCAAATTAATGCCATCAAACATCAGATGGAAAACATCTCATCGGCACCGATATTACACTTGCCAACCTCAATATCGTCAAGTTTTGGCAGTGTTACTGCTAGGATTGGCTACCAATCATACTTGCATCAAATAGATCGAATAATCAACATTAGCCGGGACCAATGGCTTCCCGAGCAAGAGATTACCATCACTACCACACATGTTAGATTTAATCCATTAACGATGAGTGAGGCTGGCTATGGGCTGCAAAATGTCGAGTTGATTGCATCACACAATCACAGTTTAGCAGGCGCCCAATTTATTGTCGAAGTCACAGATTTATCTTCTGAAACACCAACATTTGAGATAACCTCAGGACATGAAAAGCTGTCGCTCAATCAGTCGCTTTCGACTGCATCATGTGACGAAGGTTACTGCGTTATCTATTGGTCACTACAAAGCACCTGGCAACTAGACGATATTGATGATATCGTATGGATGGCGAAGTCAACCGACCTTGATGGCTTGCAAACCGGCCCAACGGTTGAGAAACGGGAAACGCAGTTTAATGAAATTGAGAATGACTTAGAGATCTTTGAATTATCAGTTTATGATGAGTCAAATAATGATATTAGCGATTGGACTAGCCAGAACTGGCCTTATCGATTGTCAGAGCAAACCCAGCTGAATGTTAATGGTAAAGTCAGGTTTGAGGGTGTAAGTAATGTCGAGTTAGCTGGCAATCTTGCGGAGGTAGAAATCAGACTTACTGCCAATCCCTCAGCCAATAATCAGGAGATAATCGCTCAATCTTCTAATGAATCTGGAGCATGGACGACCTCTTATTATACTGAAATTACCGACGGAGGTGAATTTTCTACGGCAATACAAGTTCCGGATTACCAACAACTGCCCTCAAATACGACGATTGAATTATCAGTCCATCTCTCTAGAATCGGCCCATTGACAACAATTAATCCCAGTGCCACAGACCAAACCTCACCCAATATGAAAACTCGATTTATTTTCGACACCTCAAGTCCTACCATTGCGTCAATCAGTATCTACGACCCGTCTGGTTTAACTCCCGCAGATGGACACATATGGACGCTTAATCAAGATATTCCGGTTCAGGTGGTGATTGAGGATATTGAAGGTTTGGATACCGAACTAGTAGTGTATACCTGGGCAGAATACAGTGATGATGTTAATGGTGACTCAATTATGGATGCAGGCGAATATCGGGCTACTACGGTTTCGGTCAACTATGCGTCCAATATTGCAGTGGTTGATGTACCGGCAATATCCTTCCAAGAAGTCAAAGGACCGTTTGAGTCTGGTAGACTAAGTATTGTATTGACAATCAATGATTTGGCGGGCAATGAACTGCTCAATGGGGGTGAATTTGGTGACGAAACAGATGCTGCAACCATTATTGTGCAGGATCAACTTCAAACCTTGATTGACTCATCGGCACTTTCTCTAGACCTATTTGGTGAGAACTTATTACCCGCATACCAACACACCTTTACCTATTCAATCACTGATTTCAACGGTATTGAATCTCTGGATCGCCTAACATTATCACTCGTAGGCAGGGACAAACCTGATGATTGTTACATCGACTACCAGCCGAGATTCGCAATAGTCGATTATGATGAACAGTGTTTTGCCAGTCAACCGTTAATTAAACTAGCAAAAATTTCTGGATTACAGAAATGGTTTATCGAAACCAAGTTTATCATTGCATGGGACGCAGTATACGATAATCCGCAACTCTCTGGGATTCCTTCACTAAAGATATTTGACGATGGTCAGGACGTTCAGTTGGGCACATCGTACATAAGAGGGTTGTCATGGGGAGTAAATAGTGAGATTGATGTCGCTGACTTTGTGTTCAACGACGCGTCGAATCCTCAACAAATCGGTAATTCGTCGGTAGTTTGGGCAAATTCAAATGACAACATTCTTGCTTCGGTTCAACTACTCTATGCTGGAACAGAAATTCTCTTGACCGATTTATCGGCCAATACTCCGGTTGAGTGCTTAACCGATAATCAAAGTCAGCCAAGCGAACTAATCGCTTTTGCTGATGGGAGGTTAACATGTGAAATTATCATCCCGGCAAACTCTGATAATGCTCAAATAAGTGTTGAATTATCAGTTGCCTCGGTTAATATTTCACGAATTTCATCCCAATCCGGAATTATCCATGTTGACGATAAGCAGCCGATACTCCTGCTCGAACTCAAGGACTTGCTGCGGCTCAATTCAAATCAATTAGATGCGGTGCTGTTCGAAGGCGCAGTCATGGAATCAACATTTAACTCCAGCCAAATTATCACGGTCAATTGGAATATTTTGCGTGCTGGTTCGGTAGTCAATCAACACCCACTGAACCAGCAAATATCACTCGATAAAACGGGTGAAAATGAGTATCGTTTTTCGGACTACGTCAATCTAACCGATTATGTTGATTACACAATTTTACAGGGAGATGAGATTGCTATTTGGCTATCTTATCAAGACAATTCAGGACTAAAACTATCCGGCTTTGCAACTGAAAACGAACCACTGTTGCCCCGAATAACCTGGTATGATTTTCTCCCGAGCATTAGTCTAGTTGAATCAAAAACGCTTGACCCAGTTAATGGTGAATCTCTATCACTGGTCACGCGAATAGTCAATACTGGCTTAGAGTCAGGTAATGTAACAGTCTCCTTGGTGGACAATTCTGGTAGAATACTTGGTAGTGAGACGGTGTATTTAGAAGGCGGAAGATGGGAATTAATTGATTGGGATGTTGAAGCATGGACAACTGGAGATATTGAAATCACGGTTGTTTTAGATAACTATTCTCAATCTACCTCAATACTTATTCAGGATGTTGCAGAATTCGACTCAGCACAACAGAACATGATGGGCACGATTGGCTTAGTAGTCATATTTCTGATAATTGCCATTGGAGGCTTTTCATATGCATATTTGCAACGAGCGCGAGAACTAGACCAATACACTAAGCATCACCTCGAGCAAATCGCGCTGAGAAAAGAGGAACGGTCATTGAGGAAGCAACCAATAAATTCCTCCACAGAAGAGGAATAGTCAAGAACGAAATCAACCACCGCTGTTCTACAGGCGAGGTTCCCGAGCGGTCAAAGGGGGTGGACTCAAGATCCTCTGCGTAAAGCTTCGCAGGTTCGAATCCTGCCCTCGCCACCATGTAAATCAAATACTCTGGTCTCCAATGAGACTTAAAACTAGAATGAAGATTAATCCAAGCGCGAAGAGAATACTTAGTACGAGTGATACCAAACTCCACGTGTTTGACATGCCAATTGAGGTTTGCCAATCGGATTTACCTTTTAGGTAAACTGCGTCAATTAGCAGCGCCAAAATGAAAGAAGAACAACAAATGTAGGCAGAAATTTGGAACAGAACCGAGCCGCTTTCCTCAATACCAATGAACGGCAGTGCAATAGAGATTGCAATACCTAGTATGAGTATTCCAGTAGATATTAATCTTAGATTCAATTCTGGCTGATACTTTGGATTAAGGATGATTACCTGCTGCTGAATTGGTGGATACTGCTGTAGGCTCGGCGAGTTTTGTTGTTCGCCCCAAAACTGCTGTTGTTGGCTATTAGAATCAGGACCGGGCTGCATACTTAATGCAGATAGGACGAATATTCAAATTTTATTAGGTTCACTTAGGCGTCTATACATCCCTAAAAATAGCAATGGAGTGAGCAGAGGCTATGGCAGATACTATCGAAAGTGAGATTTATGTTTCACCATTTGACTCGATTGATCTAATCAATCCTCTTGAGTTACTGTCCAAATGGGTAGATGAAGCAAAGGAATTGGGTCTGCCTGAACCGGATGCAATGAACCTAGCGACCGTTGACAAGGACGGCAACCCACACAATAGAATGGTGCTAATGCGGCACATTAATGATTCAGAAATCGGCTTTTTCACCAATCTCGAAAGTAGCAAGGCAAATGATATCTTCAATGGAAGTAGAACCTCCTCAACGTTGTGGTGGCCTCAACTAAGCCGACAAGTAAGGTTAGAGGGTATGGCTCAAGAAATGAGCCGTAAAATGGTAGACTCATATTTTGCTCAACGTCCGAGAAATAGTAAAATCGCCGCATGGTCATCAAAACAGAGTAGCCAGCTTGAGAGCATGGATAAATTACATCAAGTGTTCGACGGGTTTAGCCAGAAATTCGCCGCTGATACTATACCTACGCCACCCTTTTGGGGAGGTTTCATTATCAATGTAGAGAAAATCGAATACTGGCTTGGCAGAGAATTCAGACTCCATGATCGAATAGTTCTGAGCAAACATGGTGATGCCTGGGCTAAGCATCGAATTTATCCTTAATGTTTGAGCATTAATTGTCAGCGGGGTTATTTTCCTTAATCGTGAATTGCACGATTAGTGACAACCAAGCCACTAATATGACCAATTGCAACCACCACAGTGAATCTCCTAACTGCGTTATCAGCCAAAGTCCCAAATAAAACAAGGCGATACATACCGCCAGCCCAGTAGCAAATAATGGGGCAATCTTTGGTTGTGGGTGAAGGAAACTATAAACAAAAAATCCAGGACCAAAATAGGCCAATCCATAGGCAAAGGAGAGGTAGGCAATACCGATTAAGAGGCCAAAAATAGCAAATTCTGCAACTAGCTCTGGTTTCACCAACAGTAGGTCTAACCCCAAGAAAATTGCCGCAAAATTATGCATTATTTGTTCATGATACAGGAACATATGGCCGTGAGAATTATTATTCGCAATCATGTTTGGTAAGATTACATATCTGACGACTGTGGCAGTCAAGAACGCCATCGATATGGCCATACAAAACAAAACTGTTTGGATGGAAACAAGCCAGGTTATTGGAGCAGCATCAAAAATTAACCGTAGTTGATTAATGCACGATGATAGGAAAAATCCTGTACAACTTAATAGCGTCCATGAAGAGAATGTGACAAATTTTTGAATTCCAATCGGGTGTAGTAAGACATCATCATTACCCGCTAAACTAACAACGTGCATGTTTGCTGGACCGCACCGGAACATGTAGATAATGGCGTAAACACAAAACCCGCCACAAATCATGCGGTATAACAATGTCAGCATTGATGAATTAGAGAAACTCGCTGAGTTATCTGCCACTTTCTGCCAAACATCTGATAGTAGTAAGTAGATGATGATTAGAGTTGATACTGAAATAATTGTTGCAATAGTCACTTTGGTATAATCATCCTCTGTGCCCCCGGCCTCAGCCATGGTTCGAATTGTTTGGGTAGGTTCTAAAAAATGTAGTATTTTTTTTTGCAATAACCACTACTTACGATAAAATAGCGTCAACTAGCGGAGCAATAGTCTTGCCATGGGCAAATGGTGAGGCCACATCAGCGGCCTGTGAGACATATGCAAAAGCACCTCCAACGGCAACAGACCACTCAGCAATTTCAAACATAGAGAGGTCATTTGGTGCATCACCGACACACAGTAAATCCGCAGCTGTCATTCCCATTCGCTCAAGAATAATCTTCAGACCGGAACCCTTGGATAATTGCGGTTCCATCAAATGAATTGCGAAACCGGTTTTGACAACGGAGAGGTGGGGCCATTGGCTGTCACTAATCAATGTTTGAATTAGTTCTAAATCCTCTTCAGGGGATAAACACCATTCGCTTTCACGCCACTGATTTGTTTCGATTCCTCGCCAATCTAAGCCGGGTATTTTTCTAGCAAGCCACTGTGCTGCCGCTCTCGCTTCGCTACCGTCAGCGCGATACTGCGTCTCACCCCAATCAGGATGCCATAAAACGCCACCATTTTCGCAGCAAATAGGTCCGCTTAGATTCAAGAAACGCCAGAGACCATACGTTATCGCTCGCACGTTTCCAGTTGCGAGAATCACTGGAATGCCAGCCTTTTCTAACCGCTGCAATGACTCAATTACAGTTGGCTCAATCAATTTATTTTCGTTGGTTAAGGTTCCGTCGATATCTACAGCAACCACTTTTGGCCTCCAGTCTTTAGGAAGCCACTGCATGAGTCCAGCGTATAGTATTGATTTGATGAATTTTCCCATTTGTTTAGATTAGCAAAAAATCAGATAATTATTCAATATCGACGCTCACCATCCTTCATGGCGGATGTGAATGATGATGAGTCATTCTTGTCATTGGAGGCTGACGAGGTCAAGCCCAGTAAACAACATCGAGGGATGCAAACAAAATCCGTCGAAGAATCGACAAATCAACCTGCTGTTGAAGTTCTCGACGCAGAGATTATTGATACTACAGTCGTTGAACAGGCCGGCGGCAAGCATCATGTTGAATGGCCACTCATCGGCATGGACTGTCCTGATTGCGCATCTAAGGCAATGCGCGGCTTATCACATCTCAAACAGGTTGTTAATCCAGAAATTTCTGCTACCGCCGGCGAAATTAAGTTGACGGTAGATTTAGACCAAGGTTTAATTTCGCAGGTTTCAACAGTTATGAAATCGTTAGGACATCCGCCTAATGTCCCGCTAAGTTTGCTTAAATCAGCAAATGCAGAGGCAATTGCAAAGCGTAATGATATCGCCAAGAAAGACGTTAAACGGTTATTTATGCGTCAGCCAGCGGTATTGGACGTGGAAATTGGCAAAGATGACGAAGTGCTACTGCAACTAATTCCAGCCCCGACAAAAGAGCTCAGCCAACTCAGAGACCGTAGCCTTCATCATGTCATTGGGTTTGAGCCAATATACATTGAAGCGTCATCTGATAGACTTAGGCCAGATCAATGGAGATTATTTGGTGGCACACTCGCTATTCCAATATTGTTAATTATCCTTATCGGAGATTTCCTTGGCTGGTCACCAGTCTTAATCGGGCTAATCGGTGCCTATGGAGTAATGGTCGGGGGGCTACAAATGTTTCATGAGGCAGTTGCGAGTTTACTATCGAAACAAATGGGGTTTCAAGTGTTAACCAGCATAGCAGTTGTGGGGGCATCAATACTTGGGATGTGGGAAGAGGCTCTCATGGTTGTAATTCTAGTTGCTATTGCCGGTCATCTTGAAACTAGCGCCTTAGAAAACGCTCGCAAACTGATGCAGGGAGGCCTTGACAGAATACCAAAAACAGCAAGAAAATTGCTTAACCCTTCAATACAACTAGCTAAACCAGAACAGCTTAACAATTTCTCCCTCCAGTCATCAAACTCTGTCTTTCAACCCATTCAGACCTCAGAACACCATCATCAAAAATCATCAGATACGCATGAGGTAATATCCCTAGATTTGGTTAATATTGGCGATATACTGGAGATTAGGAGTGGTGAATTGATCCCAGCGGATGGCATCATTGTCGAAGGCTTTGGTGCCTTAGATAGAGCGCCATTGACAGGAGAATCAGTGCCAATAGAAGTGGTCAAAGGCGACCAAATAAGCGCAGGACTGATTTTAGCTCGCGGCCCGGTCCTGATCGAGGTGACCGCTGTTGGTGACGATACCCGACTCGCTGGCCTAATCGAAGCCGTTCATAGTTTCAAAGAGCAGAAAGCACCAATTCAGAATCAAATCGAGCGATTTACCGCAATTTGGGTGCCGATTGTCCTCTTTGGAGCATTAGTTGTGTGGTATTTTATGTTCCCTTCCAGTAATTGGAAAATCATCCTACTTTTGTGGGTGGTCGCTTGTCCATGCGCACTGCTACTTGCTGCAGCCATGCCACATGCTGCCGCATTGAGCAAAGCATCACGAATGGGTGCAGTCGTGAGAGGCGGTAATGTATTAGAACGCCTGTCAAAGGTTAATCATGTATTGTTCGACAAGACAGGAACACTGACATCAGGTAAACCAAAGATTGGTGTAATCACCATTGCTAAGGGCCGACAAAGAAAAGCTGCAATCGCTCTCGCAGGCGGTATTGAGCAACGGTCCTCTCATCCTTATGCAGCAGCAGTCTTGGATTTCTTAGATAAGGAATCGATTAAACCGACTGCAGTAACTGGGATAAACGATGTTGAAGCAGGGGTAAGGGGATTTGTTGGTGGTAAAGAGGTATTATTCATCAGGGCAGATTTGACAACCAAGTATGGCATAGCTGTCCCGGATGAATTAGTCAAAGCAATCAACCAAGGCAAATCTGATGGTTACGGAGTGAGTGTATTGGCCAAAGATTCGAAAGCAATTGCGTTATTCACTTTCGTTCATGATGATACCAGAGAAGGGAGCAAAGAACTGATTCAAAGTTTCCTATCTCGCGGCATCAGCGTCGAAATTATTTCAGGTGACCAGCAAAGTTCAGTCAACGCCTTCGCTGACAGTGTTGGATTACCGCAGTCATACGCATTGGGCGGTTTATCACCAGAGGATAAGGTTCGTTGGGTGGAAGACCGTTCAAAGAGTCATGTTACGATGATGGTTGGCGATGGATTCAATGATTCTGCTGCACTTGCCGTTGCAGATGTTGGTATTGCAGTCGGCACTGGAGAATCAGTAAACATGGATGCGGCAGATATTATGTTCCCTGGCGATCAGCCAAAAATGTTGATCGGTTTATACGACTTATCGGTAAAGATGAACCGTGCGCTAGTTAGCAATATCATCATGTCAGTATCGATTACCATCATTTTAGTTATCTCGGTGATTAACCAATTCTATGATCAGTTATGGGTTGGTGTATTGATACATGAGGGGTCAGTATTGTTGGTAATTTTCAATGGCGCAAGACTATCTGGCAAAGGCAATATTCTGTCAATGCTATATCTAACGATGAAAAATTTATGGATGGATATTATTCAATTGTTCAAGCAACTAAAGCGGTATTATTTCTCTGATAATGCCTCAAATATTGTTTTGCCGAATCAAAATCACGCGACATCTTAAACAATAGAAGCCCCTCTTCTACATAGGTGCGAGGATGAGTAGAGTAAGGGCCGACCCGATAACTGCTGCTCTTGCCCATCCGACCCGAAGAAGTCTGTATATTTCCTTGAGCGGTGTTGTTGAAATGAGCACCGTGCAATTGCAGAACTTAGTGGACGTAGATCGCTATAATTTGTATCATCATCTCAAGAAGTTAGCTTCACTGGGCTTGATTGAAAATCACCGTGATGAAGGACGAGCCAGATGGTGGAAGATTGCCAGCAGTGTCAATCTCCCCGAATTACTAGAGGTTAATCACCACAAACCAGTCGCTAGCAATCAATTGGCAACTGCAGTCGACATCACTCAGCACAACACCCACGTGCTCTCCTTAGAAGGCTCTCGTGACCGAGTTGGTGCCAAATTGTTATTAGAGAAATTGGCAAATGAACTGGGTATTGAGTTGGATTTGCCGTGGAATTTTGTTCCCGAGAAGATTGCCTTGATAGGCGAAGAATAGGTGATATAATGACTGAAGAGTTAGTTGTAGAATCTAGAATCTCGCCACCGGCACTGACCTGTCCCAAATGCGATGAAATGTTACCGATGGAATTAGGCGAAATACAATGTCAAATGTGTTCTGCAAGAGTAAAAGTTGAACACGAGGGGACTCGTAAGAAATGGCGACAGGAAAAAGTCAGCTGCCCGGGATGCGAGAAAGTGCTAATTGTTGGTGTAGATTCACGTCCAGCAAATCTACAGTGTGCCGCTTGTGACTGCCAGTTTACAGTTAAACCTAATATTCCAAAAATTGAGATTGAGTGTCCATCTTGTCAACGTCGGCTTAGGATGAAAAAAAGACCAGGTCGAAGAGAAATTGATTGCCCAGCCTGCGATAAAACATTCTTCGTCAAATTTTGATTGTATTCAGTCTACTTGGAGCATCAAAAACACCTCACAAAACGCCATCTCAATAACTAAAATCATCGCGCTCCTTATGTATGATTAGAAGCGGATGATGGACTGGATGGGTAGTATGAGTGCCAGCGATAGCAAGTCGGGAGATTCCCATGACACTGCTCGCGGTAGAAAACAAGATACCCGCCAAATGTCATTATCTGCACTACGTAGCCAGTTTACCGGTGGTGGACCACAGACTCTTTCACAGTCAGAGGTTACAAGTTCCCGTTTTCGAGCCGAAGAGCGCTTGCGAGCCGATATACGTCGAGAGCGCAGATTGAGGCAACAAGCAATCAATGAAAGAGTCATTGCAATGCAAGAAAACCTTGCCAGCGAACTTGCAATTCAGCATGAACTGACTATTGAAACACTTGAACAGGAACTCAGAGAGCAAATGGACCAAGAACTGGTGGCATTGGAGCAAGAGGCCTTGGTTCAGGAAGAATCGAAACTTCGTGCTGAATATGAGGTTAGATTGAACCGGAAAATCGAAGCCCTGCAGGAGCAATTTGAAATAGAACAGGATGTTAAACTTCAGAACCATAAAAGCAACTTGAAAGAACAACTTGAGGTAGAGTTGCAAAAAGAGCATAAACAAAGACTCGACATTCAAAAAGAGAGAATTGCCCTTGAATTTAACCAACAACTACAACAGAGTATCAGAGATATGGAGGCCTCACTGTCTCAGGAAATGGAGTCTAGATTTAAAGAAATGGAGTCTCATGAACTCAATCGACTCGAAGAGAACCACTCGGCAAAACTATCTGAGCGCGAAGAGCAGTTGCGTCGTGGAATTAGAACGCGACTGGAGCAACAACTGAGAGCCAGACTCAAGCAACGAGAAACACGGCTAAAATCGGAATACGACCGCAGAAGCCTTCGCCTTGAGGAGGATATTGCGCAACAGATACAAGTTGAACTTGAGGCACAACTACGCCAAGAAACCGATGATTTGGAGCAACAGATGCGCGAGGACGTTGAGCTTGCTATTGCTCGACGAAAGGATGAGTTGCGTATCGAAATTGAGAAGCAATTAGAATCACGACACTCGGAACGTTTAGCTGATAGAAAATCACGATTGAGGGAGAAATATGACATCACATTTTCCAAAGCAATCGATGATATCTCTAAGACATTGAAACAGGACATAGAAATCGAACTCGATAACCGTATGGAGTCTGAGTATTCCAGTTACCGTAGTGCTAGAGAAGCGGAAATACAAAACCGCTTGGCAAGATTCCGCTATGATCGGGAGAATGAGTTGCGTGAGCAACTTGAACAACAATATGAGTCAAAGAAGACTGAATGGGCAGAGCGCCTTGAGTTGGAATTCCAATCCCGAGAGGCCGCAGCCAGGAAGGCGATTATGTCTGAAATTGACGCAGGCCTACGCAATGAGCGTCTGACCTTTGAGACACACTTGGAGTTGCTCAAGGAGGAAACTGCTCTCGAGTTAGAGGTCAACATGGAAGACCGCCTTGAGGAATTCAAGCAGCGTAAGGAAGAAGAGGTTGCTACACAACTAGAACGACAACTGGACAAGCGCGAAGAGATAATGCGCAACAAGGCGCTAATCGAAATCAGGAAGCGTGAAGCACTGATTCGTGCTGAAATAGAGGCGCAACTGGGTCTTAAGCGGGCGGAAATTCGGGACCGACTGCAAAACCTGAGCGATAAAATGGACAACTTCAAGGAAACAGCCGAGATAAAGATGCGTGAGGCCGTTGAGAAACAAGTTCAGGGCGAAATAGAATCTGATGA
>DALZ01000092.1:0-8410 GCA_002496955.1 Euryarchaeota archaeon UBA128
GACTGCGGATGTAAGTACGAAGCTTCGGCGACGTATTCAGTCCAGCAGCACTAATGTTCGAGCATCTTTTTTTCGTATGTATCCGCACCGCGAGTGCTCTTCGTCTAGTAATTCATGCCAATTCACTGCGACGTTTGTCGCATCCATATCCGATTCGAAAGAAGATGGGTGCACGGTCACAGCGGTGGTGTTTACCTGGTCTCATTCCGAACCCAGAAGTCAAGCCCACCTGCGTCTCTCCCAATACTGTGGTACGAGAGTCCACGGGAAAGGAAGTCACTGTGCCCCTCTTTTTTCACTCGAATTCCTCTAACATTGGCCGGTGCCTCAACGGCACCGGCCTTTTTTTATTCACTAGTCAAGAACAATTTAAATTATATACATAACAAGGGTTTTGAGAAATATGTCAATTGACACTGCTGATATCTTCGGTAGCGACCAAATTGGCATTCATGTTGCCTGTGTAGGGCAATATGTATTCCATCCAAGCGAATTAACCAAACCTGTAAAAGAGAAAATCGATGGTGTTTTGGGCTTGGAGTCAGTTGAATTATCGATAGGTGGTTCTAATCTAATTGGTGCTTTATTATCCGGTAATTCTAACGGTATGGCAGTGGCAGATATCGCAACCGAAACCGACATTGACATCTTAACATCGTACGGCGATGTAGTCGTAATGGAGGGCGGAGTTAACACCGCAGGCAACCTTCTATTGGCCAACGAATCAGGTGTTGTTGCTAGTCCAAGCATTCCAGAGGAGGGCCTTGAGATAATTTCTGAGGTCATGAAAGTCGATGTTTTAGCAACAACAATTGCCGGACAAGATGTTGTAGGCTCACTGGGAGTAACCAACGATCAGGGAATATTGCTCCATCCCGATGTGACTCCTGAGGAAGTTTTGCTAATTGAACAGGTTTTGCAGGTCCCTCCGATGGTCGGAACGGCATGTTTTGGCTCGCCATATGTCGGAGCAGGCATCTGCGCATCAAATAATGGAGCTTTAGCCGGTTCAGAAACTACCGGTCCAGAGATGAATAGGATAGAAGACGCGTTGGGATTAATCTAATCCTTCGATGAAATGTTCAAAGGCTTTATTGAACCAAGTTGAAATATGGGCGAGATGCTGTATCAAGGCAAAGTGAAACAAGTGTGGTCAACTGATGACCCTGACATACTAGAATTTAGGTTTACAAATCAAATATCTGTTTTCGACCAGATAATACCATCACTCATACCCCGCAAAGGAGAGTCACTAAATCGAACAACTGCTCATTGGTTTAAACTGATTGAAGAAGAGGGGATTTGTGGAACCCATCTTGTTGAAGTCAACGCTACAGACCGTTGTTTGGTAAGAAAAGTGGAAGTTGTCAAGGAACCCGGAGCGATACCGCGCGACATGGAATGGGTTTTCGTACCACTCGAATTTATTTGTCGACATTATTTATCTGGATCTGCATGGCGACGTTTTCAGCGTGGTGAACTTACTGCCGAACAACTTGGTGTAGCTGAAGACTGTGCATATGGAACCAAATTGAATAAGCCATTTTTGGAAGTCACTACTAAATTTGAAAAATTCGACCGTAATATCACTACAGAGGAAGCTCTAGAGATTTCCAACATAACTGAGGAAGAATTACAGGCGATATTTGATGTTGTGCTTAAGGTAGATGCGCTAATCGAAAGAGAAGCAGCAAAAAATGGCCTGATTCACGTTGATGGTAAGAAAGAATTTGCCCTAGGTCCAAATAGGAAAGTTGTGTTAGTAGATACATTTGGCACGCTGGACGAAGACCGCTGGTGGGATGCGGAGGCCTATGCCAATGGAGAATGTATCGAACTATCAAAAGAGTTCGTTAGAACTCATTATATTGAAACCGGTCATCAAGCCGAGTTAAAGAAAGCTAGAGATGAAGGAACTACCGACCCACCGATTCCTGAATTGCCGCAAACTGTTATTGATCAGACGGCGGAACTATATGCCTCAATGTTTGAAAGGTTAACCTCAGAAAAATTCTGATTACCAGTGTGCTCTGTAGATAACGCCTGAATCAATCCGCTCAGCGGCTTTAAGCATTGCAAGAAGATGTTTGATGGCATCTCTAACCCCACCATCAAGGGGTTCGTCTGATGCTACAGACCAATTACGTCCACTTATTAATCGCTTTAATTCGGTAACTTCTGTAAGATTAAGGAACCCGAGAATGTTCATGCCACCTTTACCGCCTGAAAATCGAGGGCTCGTGTAGTCATTTGTTTCATTGAACGAGGATAGCTTTTGTAATAACTCAATAAGACGAGAAAATATTTGATTTGAATTCTTGACCTGGGTATTAGGGCGCAGATAATCGGTCAAATAACTAACTAAGGAGCCGTCACCAAATGGAAATCTACCAAACCTTTCGCGTTTTAAATTTTCACCAATTACCATTGGTTTACCTTCCTGATCGATATTTATCGAACATAAAAACAACAACATTGCCGAGTCCCATGTGATGCTCGATAAATCGCTTGGATGAATGATTCCCTGTTCGGTTAAACGTTGTCGTAACGTTGGGTTTTGCTTAATCATATCCTGCCATGAATTCATTTGCTCATCGCCCGGCTGATTCAGTATTTGCGCAATCTCTAGGGCAACATCGCCATCGCATGAATGGAGTGTGTAGAACGCAGTTGTTGTTCCACTGGCTTGATCTAGGTCCATGGTCATACCACAATGTCGACTAAATTAATACCTTGCAATCAATCATTAAAGAAATCAGCCATCCTGTCCGACAGTGGCCTAGTGTCTACCGGCCTTTCATCCGTCAAGATTTCTTCTCTTAGAGATGCCAGTCTGCCGGACGCTGTAGAATCGTCGATAATTTCTTGAGGATTACTTTCGGTGATTTCCTCATCTGGAATTTCTATGACTTCCTCGGAATTATCATCCTCAAATTCAATACTAAAATCATCCAAATCATCACCTTCTGGTGGAGGTTCATCTTCGACCACGTCATCATTTTCATCAGCATCATTAACTTGTTGAGATGATTGTTTTGGTTTTGCAACGCGTGTTTTGTTTGTAGTCAAAAATCCAGTAAAGTAGGCAATTGTCAAAACGACGATTATTGTTAGAATACCAAACATAAATTCCGAATTTTCTATAATATCTGAATTTTGTTTGTTGTAATATGTCTCAGCGGTGTCGTCTGCAGCAATATCGTCAATATCATATGGTGAAGAACATCTAAGTTCTGCTCTAATTAAATCATCATCTTTCAAAGTGCCTGGGTCATCGATATTTATTATGGGTGCAGTGTTATAGCCAGCGATGT
Organism: Euryarchaeota archaeon UBA128; assembly: GCA_002496955.1. Taxonomy (GTDB): domain Archaea; phylum Thermoplasmatota; class Poseidoniia; order Poseidoniales; family Poseidoniaceae; genus MGIIa-L1. The sequence goes on from DALZ01000092.1 coordinate 3,315, forward strand.
CGATAATCATGGTTTTACTCCATGTATTATCAGGTGAATCTAGTTTAATGATACAAGTTGTACCCTCCAGTCTCTGGTATGATGTCCGCAATATTGCAATTCTGAGATCACCATCAGCGCTAAAGTCGTCGATGCCGATATTCCAACCACCGGCACGAGCAGTAACGGATATTTGTTTTTGGGTTATTTCCCTGCCATAAGAATCGACAATCATCAGAGTTAGCATTAGGTCTCCTGCATCAGGTTTCCAGTTTGTCGTATTCACATCAAATAACAGACTACTGTCTTTTGCTACGTAGAACGTATTACTGTCTAGGAGCACACTATTTCCATCGCTGGTAAGCAGCACTACTGTTCCAGTGAATTTCTCTTCCGGCGGTGCCGTTAGCGTGCAACTCGCAATTTTCCCGGCTAAACTTGTTCTTCCCAGGTCAGACATTGCTGAAGGAATGAAATTACAGTTTGCCGAAAACTGTGGCAGCATATAGCCAAATGAATGGATGTAAAATTCTGTTTCTCCATCGACGGATATTAATGTTATATTTTCTTTATTTGATTGGAGAGAAACTGTTAGTTCTGAATCCAATATCTCAACATAACTTGGTCCTGATACATGTTTATTGGTAACAGTAACTGTTGCTGTATTGCCAACAACACCGGAGATTACTGGTGAGGATGTAAAAGCAAAGTCAGATGCAATTACGGGTATTGATATGCTCTGGCTACCGATAATATTGTGTATAACTTCAACATTAACTGATATCGAGGTATTATCCCATGAAGAGTGAGGTGTTAGAGTAATTGGTAGCCCAATTATTTGGTTAGGCGCAATAATCAGTTTATCGGGATAATCTACAGCCCATCCATTGGGGATTCCTGTTACAGATAATGACAGGGTCGCTAGGTCGTTACCATTATTTTCAACCCAAGCGGTGGGCATACCCCCCAGAGTAGAATTAAGTAACCAATCTCCCTTGGCATTTAGGTCAATACTGGGTGATGCGCCTACTCTTACTGGTACCTCTTGAATAGTTTGGCCGGAGCCATCACCATCAGATACTCGTAATCGTAACACACCAACTTCACCAGCAACTGAATACTCTGGTGGTTCCACGAATATAGTTACAGTAGTGTTGCCGAATGGTTCGACAACAGCGCCATTTTGTGGCACAGAAATATTCCACCCCTCACCAGCTTTGGCATACCATGGCTGTCTCGCTAAGTTGCCGAGATGTTCCACATTTAGAGTCAGGTTTTGTCCTTCCGGCTCAATTACCAAATTAGTGTCTGATAAGTTTAATCTCCAACCAGATATTTGTTTTATCTCGATTGTTAGAGAGGTGTTAGTAACAAATAATTCATCGGAGTATAAATTAAGCGTTACAATTGCTTTGGTTCCATTCCAGGCGTCGCCCGGCGCCGTTATGTTGACGTTCAAACTAACGGTTTGATTGATTTCGATGTTCGGATATGTGTTGCTGTCAGTTACCCAAATACTATCATCTCCGGAATGATACTCCATAATAATGGTCGGTATAACTACTAGATTGTCTTGGGCATTACCAGTATTTTTGACAGTGTAATCCAGTGAAAGTGTTTCTGAGGGAAGTATACTGTATGCGTCGCCATCAGTCAGTGTGACATTCCAACGGTGATCTGGTTCTGCCTCTACTAGCAGGTCGACAATCGAGATTATATTTTGACCACCCAGTGATTCCCAACTAAATCTCAAGATGAACGGCTCTTGTGCAGGTGTATCCGCAGATAGGGTAACATCCACGGTTGCAATGGTGCTGGCCAATGCTCCGAGGGTTCGTTGTGGGTTGTATTCAATCAAATCTACAACGGGCGGTGCAGACATACCCATTCCTGCAATCACTTCGCTACTAAGTAGAAAATCATCTTCACCATTACCAGGGTTTTCCAATCGTAGTAGAACTTGATTTGTCGTTTCTACTATCATTGAAATAGGCTCTCCGTTAACGCTTTGCGTTGGCTGTACAATAGTTGCTGCACTCCGGTATACTTGCATTACTTGCATAGTAAAGAATAGGTCATGATAGTTGTCAGATTGTGAGTTTGTTGTAAAATAGTGACGTTGTGGAACAGCGTTGACAGGTAGGTCCAAGTAAATATTACCAGTGAAAGCCTCACCAGAATTGCCATTAGCCTCTATGTTGTTGCCATTAAATGATAAATCACCATCAACACTCCAAACCCAGTTTGTATGGACCATGTTGGCTGCAACAGTGTTCCAAATCATCGAGCCATCGGAGGGAATCGCTCCTTGGACGGACCATTGGAGACTAGAGTTTGGCAAGGTTCGCTGATGAATTTGTGTTACTGTTACCAATGACGCAGTCAAATTAATGTTGAATTCCTCACAAAGAGTATCATCTCCACTGCCAATACACATGGTCATTTTTGTCGTTGTTATCGAACCGGGTTGGATACTATTTGGTGTTGCTAAATTGACCAACAACTCCTTTTGCTCGTTGGGTGCGAGATTGATAGAAAATATTTCGACGCCGTTTAAGTCAACTAGGCTTGGTGTCCCTCCCCATGAGGGAGCAGTCCAATCAATTGAAGTTGAGGTCTCATAGGCATTTCCTAGATTTTCGACCATCATCCATGCTGTGGCTGTATCTCCGGGTCTACCGAATCCTGAAGTGTTGTCCAAGCCACTTGGGCCAACGATTGACAGCCCTCTAGTTCGCAAAACTTCAATCGGTAGTATTGTGCTGAAGGATGTGCCAGCGTCGCTGTCTAGGGTTAATGATAGTGTTACAAATGAGTTGTCATCGCCAAGTGCTGATTGTGGTATCGTGGCGATAAAATCAAATTCTTGGGCAACACCGGGAACAAGATTTGCATTCAAATCCTGGTTAGCTGCTGGATTGAATGTCCAGCCGTTAGGCAGGTTGCTATCATCCCAATCCAAAATCCAGTTGTCCGTTCGTGAACCAGTAGCGAGCAGGGACACAGTTACTTCTTCTGAGCCGCCCGGAGAAATTCTTGGAACCACGCTTGGGATGTCAATTTGAGCGGCATACGGTTCAACAACTAGCAAATTAATTTGTGCATAATTATTGTCTTTGCGCGCCTCTGATAAATTGCCGTTGACATCCAATATCATCTCAAAGTTGTGGATGCCAAGTTCGGCAATTATATCGACACTAAAGGTATGAGGTCCACCATTGCCAGATGGCGAGATCGGTTCCACGTCGGTAAATCTCTGTCTAATAATTTCATTACCATTTTGTTTTAGAACAACATCAAGGTCATCTTCATTGTCGAGTGTTCCAGTATTACTGAATTGCCCGGTAACTGTTACAGTATCACCGGGATCTGGTTGACTTGGATTGAAACTTATCCCACGATTATCACTTAGCGGTGCGAAATCTGCAACATTTTGTGAAATTAATGTATCACCGATTAAAATGTCCAATGTACCATCATTATCCATGTCAGCAACTGCTGGCGCAGACCAAACCCGCTTTGGCATGCCGAGGGGCGATGACCAACCATCTGATACCTCAGATGAAGTGCCATCTTCGCCATCAAAAGCCCACAAGCGTTTACCATAAGGAACTATTAGTTCTGGATAATCATCATCGTTTATGTCCATCCAGATTGGGGGCGAAACACCAATTTCATCGTTGTCATTACCACTTCCACGCTGCATATCTTTCGACCATTCTTTTATTGGTGGATCTGCGGAGATATCATGACAGCCAGCCATTCCTTTCCGATTGAACGTAACTGTTGATTCTGAATACCAAGTAACCCAGCACAATCGGTCGTGTATTCCGTCATTCGTGGTATCAATTGGCAGCGGCTGAGAATCTGAATAGCCGTTTGGCGTTCTGAATTGCCATATTTCATCTGTCGATGTCATCTCCATGGCAACAAATCTTGCGCCATTGCCATTAGTCCGGCCGTTTGCATCGGTAGGAATGGTTAGAATCATCTCAGGTGCATCGTCAGCATCCAACTGGACAATAACAGGACCGGGAAGGCGAAGTCGAGGTGAGTCAGAGTCAGAATCAGTACCACTCAAACTAACTGGGCCAAGTTCGATAGACCCAGATTCACCGTCAATACGCCATAACCACATGTTACCAGAATTAGCATCAATCGTTGTTAGAACAACGGCAGTTGAATCGTCGTCAAGCATACCCCATGCAGGGTCTGAGGGGTGGGTACCTTTGTCCAGCACTACCTCCCAATCAAAGTCGTTCGGACTTGAGGTAGTCAGGGTTAGTGCAGTAACGGTTGGGTCGTTAGATCCTTTATCAACAACAGATAACACAAGCTCTGCATCTCCATCAAGGTCTAAATCAGCCAGTAACGGCTGAGTAATTGATTTGTGATTTGATTGGGTTGTTGGAAAATGTGGGCTATCGATACCAAGAGTGTAATCAGCATCGCTAAACGACCATAATTTTTCATTCGCATGACCTGATTTAACCCACCCTGACTCAGAGCAAGTTAGTGCAGGGGACCAAACTTCGATTTCGAGAGAGGAGTCTGTATCGTATGCTAGTATTATTTCTTGTTTGTCGTCTCCATTAATATCTGTAATCATGGGTGTTGATCGTATTGTCTGGGTTTGACCCAAGTCTACCTCCCAAGCTGTCTTCGCATCATCGCCTGTAACAATACTCATTGTGCTACTACCAGAATCGCTCGAGATTATCACGGCGAATAATTCGCCCAAGCCACATCTCTCAAGTGCGGCTGGTGTTGATGTTACACTCGCAGAAAAATCGCCAATTACCGACCCATATGTGTCTGCGCCATCTAAATCTTCAAGCGCCACCCAGTTGACTGTGGGTGAATCGATGATTCCAAATGTGGTAACATTAGCAACATCGCCAAGTCCGGGACCGCCGCTTGGGCTGTGCGCTGGCATAGTCCCGTTGTGAGTGGGGACTCCTGAATATTGAGCCCATGGTTGGCTTTGAGGATTCCAAGGATTTTCTGCTGTATATGATGAGTTGTGAGAATCGCTGAATATGGTGATTTCTGACGGGTCTGCAAGATTCAAAAGTGGTGTCATAACTAGCAATATAACAAGCGACAATGCCCGCTTT
>DALZ01000092.1:8798-37709 GCA_002496955.1 Euryarchaeota archaeon UBA128
AGGGGTTGTTATGACTTATGGCAACAAGCATGACTTATGCATCAAATTTGCATGGTTTTTGAGGCAGCCAATATGTCGTTATTGCGTGCCATTTCCGTTTCCATTAAATAGGGGCCGTCGGTGGCAGACACGACTACGGTCGATTCTATCCCGAGGTGACACCGGTGAAGGACAGAATAGCACGCTATTCTTCACCATGTTCCTTTGAATCGGCCAAAGGATGTGAAAAGAATGTATAAAATTGTCACAAAAGAAGATACAATTCGTATTCCTGCGGAATATATGCGTAAAGGACAATCACTAGACCAGCACATCGATAGGCTATCAATGACTGCGTTTGAAGGTAGATTCGATGATGATAATCGATTCGTATTGGTTACAACAAATCATCAACCACTGGGTCGTGGAAGAATAATACACGGAGACGGTGCAATTTACCAAAGGGTTAGGTTCGATGCCGTTTTGTTTTGCATGGATGACTATGAAATTGTTGAGGGAGTGGTTTCTGAGGTCAACGAATTCGGTGCGTTTGTCAGAATTGGACCAATGGAGGCACTACTTCACAAGTCGCAGATAATGGACGACACAGTTGATGCCAACGTAGGAATGGGCTGGATTGAAGGAAAACAAACTGGCCGAAGATTGCAAATTGGCGATTCCATCAGGGCTAGGATAGTTTCATTGTCACCAGATACAAGTGACCCTCGAAGGTCAAAAATTGGTCTGACTAGCAAGCAACCAGGTCTAGGTTGCCACGTTTGGATAGATGAGGACAACAATGAGTGAGTTGAGTATTATGCCAAAAAATCCGTTTGCTTGTGCTGAATGCAGCGTCATTTTGCCAGACCCAGAAAAGAAAAATGAAATTCCTATTTGTAACAGATGCCCTAGCGCTCAGGTCACTACTGATTGGCAGGGTTATGTAATTATCATGGATCCAGAGCGTTCTGAAATAGCTAAGCGTCTGAACGTAGATCGACCGGGGAAATATGCGCTCAAGGTCAATACCAGATGAAATGAGGTGATTTAGATGGAAATAGTAGACAGAATGGAAAACAAACTTCTCAACAGAGTAGAAATAAAGTTCAGTTGGAGACATAACGGGAAAGCCACGCCATCAAGAAAAGAGGTAATGGACTTAGTCAAGACTTTGGAGCCCAAGTCCAATCCTGATTACATCATAATCAAAGACTGTGACACTAGATTTGGCCAACCCTTAACCACTGGGTTGGCATATATCTATGGTGATGAGGACGCAATGAAGGTCGAACCAAAATATATCCACAAGCGTCATGAGCAATTCCGCACTGCAAAATCTGAACCTTCTACTAGCGATGAGTCAGCAGAATCGGCTGAAAAGCCAGTAGAAGAAGGAGGCGATGAATAATGTCTGATGGACCAAACCCTGCAGCAAAGTGGAATAAATATTCAATTGGAGAAGACGGTAAACTACAACGCAAAGCAGAATTCTGCAAGTTGTGTGGACCGGGCGTATTTATGGCAATTCATGCCAACCGAAAATCGTGTGGCCGCTGTGGATACACCGAGGTTATCGAACAGTAATTAGTTTGAATCATCACTCTCGATGATGTCCCATTTACCATCATTGCAGAGATATAAACCTGTTTTTGCCTCAACAAATACTGCTATTTCCTCTAACGGTATTCGCCTCTGAGTATCCTTCGAGATGAATAATATCTCTCGCCAACCAGCCACATACCATCCACCGTGCTCATTACACCAATCTGCATGTGTTATTGGGCCTGATAGTTTTGCGTTGAGAACTACTTCACTATCCTCATAAAGCACGATGCTTGAATTGTTGAATAGCAATAGATAGTTTTCGTTATGCATGAAAACTTTGTTCAAGTAACCATCTAGCGAAATAGTATCCTTGTGTAGTATTGCGCCAGATTTCACGTCATATCTTATCAAGCCACCCCCTTTAGACCAAATTTCAAATTTCTTATCGTCACAAGTGCTGGCAATTGTTTCCATTGCACGAGGGATTTTCAGTAATTTCTTCCATGAAGGTTCTGAAGAGCGCCAATTTTCTATTGAATTAACAGATAGATTATACACACCTTTCTTCCATAACACAAAAGAAAATGATGCGCTATTAGCGCTCAGCGAAATTGGTTCCGCATCTAAGACATGTGACCATTTGTTGCCGTTGGGGTGAATTGATTTGTCAATCGTTCTTCTAACACGTAAATCCCCGCGGTCTACTCCAGTGGTAAACTCCTTAGTTAAATCTAAGGCCGCCATTCTTGCCAACATTAACTCCTGATCTAGCCATGTGGCTACAAGGGTGTCGCCGATAATAACTGCGTCTCTAATCGGGGTTGGGAACGGTTTTGTTGGTGGCCCAACATATTCCCCATCTTGGCTAATTTTTTGTAACTCACCGTCGACGCCAACTATCACGTATCCTGAATTGTATGGTAACACCAGTTTTGGCGTGAACGATAGTTTCCCTGGAATCCCCCACGCCATGATGCAAACCAGTTATCAATACTTTGTCAATTCTCGTATAGAAAAAAATCAATAATATAATCTGTTACATTGAGAGTATGGGCAATTCTGAAGTCTCGATGATTGCTGTCAATATGAGCGATATTGCGTCAAGTAATCAAGCCAAAGTATTGCTTGAGACTCTTGATTGGGAAAATATCGGACCGGTGGAAGAAAAACAATCTTACAGATTAGGAGATGTTAGAATGTGGATGTTCGATGACCGTATCTTAAATGAGGACAATATCGATATTCGATGGTTTCAACAGACTGGTGAGAAGGTTACTGAGGTAATATTTCCCTCAAAACACTCAGCCTCAAGTGGTAAACCGTCTCTGACACTTCATCCAATAGGAGTTCCGCATTTAGAGTATGGTACCATGCCGCCATTTGGTGGCAAAGCAGGTCATGCACCACCTCCGTCAACACGGCTTTCGTCGTGGTGGAAGATGCTCCAAGAGTATGTCAAAGGTACTACTTTGGAGCAGGAATTTGAATTGACATTAGAGGTGACACATCATGGGCCTTGGCTAGGCGTTCCTGCATTGTTCATCGAAATTGGTTCCACAGAGAGCACCTGGTCGCACATGTCAGCTGCAAAGTTGCTGGCGAGTATTATCACTGACGGCATGGCACTAAAACAAGGTAATGCAATCGGGACATGGGACTGCGAAGAAAATGCCGGCGAACTGGTTCTGATTACCCTTGGCGGCGGTCATTATGCGCCAAGAGCAAACAAATTAGCGTCGCTTGATGGCATCTGGCTTGGGCACATGCTGGCGACTTACTCTCTACCATTCGTAAAGTCAGAAGTTGAAGGTGATATTCCGGGCGGCACATGGAAACAAGCCATAGAATCAGCAGTTTCAGCGACGCAGTTAGCCTTTCCAAATGGAAAAATAATCTGTTCCATGGATAAAAAAGCCTTCAAAGGATGGCAGCGACAAGCCATAAGAAACTATCTCATCGATATTGACATACCATTGTTAACAACTAAACAAATAACTGAAGCATTAACCAATTAAACACAAGCCTCATGAATCTCCTAAAGGAGCGTCTGACGGGGTAGTAATGACCAGTTGGTTTTCCAAGCTCGTTGTTGGCATGACGATACGTATGCCAAAGTGGTTTGTGGGCTGGGTTTCTCGCCGGTATGTTGCAGGTAATAATATCGAAGATGCTATTAGAGTTATGCAACGATTAAGTAAAGAAAATGCCTGCTTTACAGTCGATGTTCTCGGAGAGGAAATATCCACAATGTCTGAAGCGCAATATTTCTGTGATGAGTATAGTCGGTTGATTGATGAAATAATAAAACATGAAATTGACTCAAATATCAGCATTAAGCCAACCGCATTTGGACTTCTTGTAGATCGAGAAAAAGGCTATGAAAACATCAGAAAAATTGTTGCTATGGCTGCACAACATGAAATGTTTGTCAGACTGGACATGGAAGATCACAGAGTAACGCAGGATACTATCGATGTAGTAGTGCAACTGCATAGCGAGGGCTTGACAAATGTGGGGACAGTGTATCAAGGTCGTTTATTCAGGACCTTTGATGATATTGACTACTTAGAGGGAAAACTTGGTCCTGCTGCCGATTACCGTATATGTAAGGGAATATATCTCGAACCAAGTAGCATAGCACATTCAGGGTATCGAGAAATAGTCAGTGCGACAAACGCAAGTATCGACAAGATGCTTTCTGCAGGTGCTTATTGCGCTATTGCATCGCATGATAAACCAGTTATTGACCATGCGCTATCAGCACTAAAGGCGCACGGAATGGGTCCAAAAACTCCAGATCCTAGAAATAATGCTGGTAGTCAAAGAAACGGCAAGGGTCCGGGTTATGAATTCCAAATGCTATTAGGTGTCAGAGGGCCAATGAGAAGGAAACTTGCTGCACAAGGTCATAGAACGAGAGTCTATGTCCCTTATGGAAAACAATGGTATGAATACAGTATCAGGCGCTTAAAGGAAAATCCGACAGTCGGTGCTCAAGTAGCAAAGGCTTTTTTGCTACCATGGACGAATCGTCCATGATTATTTTCTAGGTCGCTTTCTTTTCCGCTTATTACTAGGAGTAACTCTTTTTTTTGTCACTTCTTTTGGTATCTCTGGATTTGGATTATAGCCGAGTTTTCCTTCTTTCCATGCTTGCCGCCTTTCTCTCGGAGTCTTTGGTTCGAAATGTTCAACATTTGGCGGTTCATGAAGATATATTCGCTTTATGTTTTGAGCTTCGACCGTGCCTCGCAGAGTCCTGCCTGCGCCAGTGTGTATTGCTCTAATCCGCCATGTTTCACCCTGATAGTCGATTTGTGTGTCAGCAGTAAATTTTGTGCCATAATCAACTAACATTGAGGACGAATCTGAAAATTCTCCACTGGTGGTCGTAACCTTTACCCTGACCATGTCGGTCCTTAAGGCTGAAATTACCGATACGCTAGTAGCGATAGCAGTATCCTGTTTCCGCCCATCAGTATCGAGAATCTGGTTTATCTGCCACTGCATATCAGACTCTTCAAAAATATCACCAATGCTAAATTTTTCATCATCATCAATCTCCAGCTCCACTCTGTTTGAATGTGGTCCATCGGTAAGTATGAATGGTAATCTGAGTAATTTAGGTTCCCTTATGCTAAGATTAGCAATTGAGTTACAAGTTATGCATTTTATTAGTAAATCTCGTCCAGAGCCGACCTGTCTCTCTTTCAGTATTTCATGTCCTGCAAGTTCATCGCATTCAGCACAATATGTGACGTTCTCCAAGATTTCATCTTGGTCATCTTCAGCCACATACTCACTCATGCTATCAACTATCCCACAGTCCATTAGGTTTCAAGTAATCGCATAAATCCCGATACGAGAGTTCATGAATTGTTGCCTAGTGCACCAATGCATGAGCAAAGATTCAGGTGATGCACCCGAACGCTCAGAGTTGCTTAGTTATCTTTTTGGCAAGCCCGGAAATTTACCACGCGATGAACCACTAATTGCGGCAAATATCAACGAACAGTTGCAGCACATGGGCTTAGTGACTTGGCCTATCTCAGTAATCCGTCGAGTACGCGATGGCATCCACCGAATAAGTCCTAACGCAGTTCTTGAAATTGGTGGGGGTATCGGTCACCGAAGTGCTTGGTTACTAGACCTGTTTGACACCCAAAATAAACCTGAACGGTATGATATTATTGAGCAAGGCAACAAGTTTGCTGTAATAATCAAACGCCTTGTCGACCGTTATGAAGCTGCAGATTGGACGAATATCAAGGTTGGTGAGTTACAAACTTTAGCTGCAGAAACTATTGCTTGGAAGGCCGCTACTGTTAGTGGCCTAGGGGTTGGAGATGCACCATTAATAACTAACTACGATGTGATTATTGTTGATGAGAAGCCTGAAAAACTGGCCAAGTCAATTCACAATTCGCTAGAGTTACTCTCACCAAACGGGATTTTGATCGCCACAGAACCGTTAGTGCCATCAGGAGAAGTCGATGAAGAAGATGATTCCCAAATGGCGCTAGTCGATGGGTTCAATGAATGGATAGAACTAATAAAGTCCAAACAAGTTGGTTATAATATTGCTTTCATTCCAGTATTTGAAGGAACAATTGTTGCTTTTCTGAAGAAATAATCACTCGAAATATTGGATTAGATTTTCTACTTGTATCAATCCATAGCCATAATTGTCATCATGCCCATCTTGACCAGGCAGAGGTTTAGCAGTCTCCATTAATGCCTGTTTGATTTGTTGGACGTTATCTGATGAGCCTGCTGAACCATTTGCGACTAGACTGGGTTGCGCCTCAAGAAGTAGCGCAATCGCTCCAGTAACGTATACAGTCGCCGCGCTTGTTCCGTCAACTATTGACCACGTACCATCATTGTTGATTACAGGGACTCCCTCCGCCGGAGCAACAATTTCAGGCTTTTTGTTAGGGTCTTGTCGTGGTAGGATAATTGGGAACAAATTACCATTGTTGTCGCCAACTGATGAACCACTCCAGTGGCTTCCATCGGCAGTTACACCGCCAACAGATATTACCAACCTTTCACTAGAAGGGTGGGCTACATCGCCGTCATCATCTGGGCCACCATCATTACCAGCAGCAGCTACCACAACGATACCTTGGTCAATTGCATCGCTAGCTGCATCACTAGAATCACGACCTCCAAATGGATTGAACGGAATCAACCCAGGCGCCCCACCAAGTGAGAGTGACACTATGTTAACGCCTTGTTGAACACACCAATCGATAGCATCAGCTACAACCCCATCATCACCACTACCATTCCCTGATAATGCTTTAGCGACATATAGGTCAACATCCGCTGCCACGCCTTGCATCCACCCATCGGCAACTAATAGCCCGGCCATGCTAGTGCCGTGTCCTTGGTCATCATAGGGTTGGTCTTGGTTGTTAACAAAGTCCTGCCAGCCTGTTAACTCTAGACTAGAGAGGTCTTTGTGGGTCATATCTATTCCAGAATCAACTATGCAAACTTTTATTCCAGTACCATCTAGCTTTGTATCATCGGTTTGAACCAATTCTTGGTATATTTCCTGAGCAGAAAGGGCACCGTCAGTAGGCCTTGGTGCGAAAGGATTGTTATCTTTGAAGACATTAATCATGTAACTGGTTGAGAAAACCAGAATTAATGTTAATACGACGAGATATGCGACAAATCGCCTAGATGATTGCTGTTGGGAGACCATATGTTCATCAGGAACACTCTGTGTTGTGATTAACTCTGGGATGGCTTCCATGACAATCAACCAAATGCTTCGACGGCCTCTGTGAAAGTATCAGCGAAAAGATTTGCATCTTCCTCAGTATTGTAAAAGTATGCTGATGCTCTTAGTGATCCATTCGAATGTCCGTGTGCATTAAACCATGAATGAACACAGTGTTGCCCACTTCTAACCATCACATTAGCGGCTTCGTCAAGTAGAATAGCAATATCATGGGAGGGTAAATCGCCCATTAATATTGAACATATCCCTCCTCGCTGTTTGGCATCCTCTGGACCGATAATTTTTATAGAGTCTAAATGTTTTATTTTGTTTGTTATGATGCTATTTAGTCTAATCTCGTGTTCGTGAACGGCATTCATATCGAGTTTTGACAAATAATCAATGGCTTCTCCACTCGCTATCATGCCGGCAAAATTTCCAAGCCCGCCTTCGAATTTTGATGGTGGCGCTGCCCATTTGACTGAGTCATAATGCGAGGTTTGAACAGTCTGTCCACCAGACTGAATAGACCTTAACGATTCTAATAATTCGTAACGACCCCACAGCCCACCCATTCCTGAAGGACCACACATTTTATGGATTGAAAATGAGATGAAATCGATATCAAGATCTTGGACATCCACGCGCATGTGAGGTGTTGATTGAGCTCCATCAACAGCAATAAGTGCATCATACTCATGAGTAATTTTGGCGATTTTTTTTATCGGAACAGAGATTCCGTCTAAATTACCAACATGGCTAAATGATACTAATTTTAACCGCTCTCCAACATCTTCACAGACTTGTTCAAAATTTTCTACATTGAAAGTGTTGTCAGGATTGGACTTTACAATGCGATGCTCTACACCCTTTTCCTCAACAAGTTGCAACCAAGGTACTAAGTTAGAATTGTGCTCTCGGTCGCCAGTAACAATAACATCACCTTTTTGCCATGATATTCCCTTGGCAATTTGGTTTATGGAATGTGTTGCGTTTCTGGTAAAGACTACCTCATTGACCGAATTTGCATTGATGAATTTTGCAATCGTTTGTCTGGATTGTGCAACTAAACGCGATACTTGAGTTCCATAGCGATGGACGGATCGTCCACCACATCCCGGATACATGCTGTAGTAATCACTAATTGAGTTAATCACTGAGTCTGGCTTAAGGGTTACACATGCATTGTCGAGGTATGCTGGCGGTTGCTCGCCTCGCAAGGTAGGAAAGTCGTCGCGCAGATGTGAGTACATCACCATGCCTCCGAATCAGGAATAGTATCAACATATGGAATGTTTGTGTTGCATGATTGACAATCAAAGCGAGACGGGAATTCTTTGTCACAACCAGAACATACAGTGCCAATAACACCGCTAAATGTTTCACAGCCATGCTCTGGACAAGGAACCAAAATCTGACCATCCATTTCCATCTTTATCTCGATAGGAACTGCACATTCTGGGCATTTTGCATCGGTAATAATATTCAATTGACCCTGTTTCATTTCAATCTCAGCAGTCAATGCTGCGGATGTACTTATTCTTGCATTATCACCTAACATTCGTTGAGGATACCAGATTATCATTAGAATTAACGGAACAACGATTATGCCAGAGAGTATGTGGGTAAATAACACAAGGTATGACTCGTTATTTCTTGATGCGACAAAATTAATGCCACTCCACGCAGAGATGAAAGTTGTTAGGAACCAAACCAACAGCATTGAGCTCCAGCCACCGAGTGCGTGTTCGTGCATATCTCGCTCCATTATTCTGACGTCTTCATGAACATGATGAACTCGGACATGTAAATCTCTTGTGTCGGTCACCGCTTTCCAAAAAAAGTATGTAAAGAATATTACAACCAACATAATTAGAGTCCCATACATCATATCCGCTAGTGCTATGTCGGCAGGCCAGTTAGGATTTCCTTCATGGAAGAAGACATTGGCCATTACCATTCCATTCCAAATCAACATCATGGTTATTGAGTGAACCCGCATAACGGGAAATTCTACCCAAACAAAATAGAGAAACACTACCCACGCAACATTAGAAAGAAGCATTTGGAAAAACGAGAACGAACCTACCCCAAGTAATCCATCCATCCCAGTCGAAATTGTATCGCCACCAGATACGATATCGCTAGATATCGCACCCAGAACAAAGGCAATAATTCCAAAACCTAACATAAAATAATTCGCTCGTTTCCAGTCGTGCCTGGCCAGTAATATCATGAATTTCCATTGTTTTCTTATCTCATCGATTTTATTGAAGATGGGGTGCGTGTCACCCATGTTGAATTTTAGTTTCATATCTCGAAGCCTAAACGGGATGTCGGTGGTGGTGTCTATCAACCCTCCAGACGGCTCGGTCATGGCTGACGCTAGTCAAATCACCTTTGAGTATTTTCGCTAGATTAAGTCGAAATGGTTGGGCGTGAATGTTAAACGCAGAATAGCCACCGCTGGGTTAGGCCGAGATCGCATAGCCTGGTAGTGCGCGCGACTGGAAATCGCGTGGGATCTTCCCTCGGGGGTTCAAATCCCTCTCTCGGCGCCAGAACAATTTATTTCCATAACTATGACTTAGTAATATGTAGTATCTACTCTTCTTGCGTTGCTGTTGAGTAGGATGAATTGCTCTGCGAGTGGTTTATGTATTCAACTAGTCCACTCGCCCCTCCGATTAATAAAGCAGTGCCAATCAAGATTAACACGATAGGCGCCAATCCCCAGAACATATACGTTTCTGGTGGTTCTGGTAACATGCGATTCCAAGTATATACGGAAAAAACAATAACTCCACCACCCGCACAGAAAAACAAGTTATGCGTCAATTTATACACTTTACTTAGTGGAGACAACCAAGTCAGTAGACCAACAAATGATATGAATGTGCCAATTAAAATATAACTTTCAGTAATCTTGCCAGCCTCAGCAAAATTGTTCCAATGGCCACATATATCCTCGATTTCTTTTTCGGACGGATTATTGCGTTCCACATCAGATATTTCTTCTTGGCACTGAAGATATATGCGTTCTAAGCTTCCTTTCTGGTGACCATCACAAGAATAACCATCATCACCATCCGTCACAAATGTTTCTAATCCTATATCGGCATTTAGCGCGGAACACGGGGTCCACAGGCCATCGTAGTCGATATGTAATTTTAACCAGGAATCACTATCAATTGAACCTGGGATCAAAGCAAACATCGCGATGATTAATATCAACGCTGCTTTATGCCACCCTTGTTTGTTCAAACTTTCCTGACCTATGTCGGTGTCGGCTGTCCCGTCAACCACAAAAGTGTTTTAGAAATTGGTCAAATTAAGTTTGTGCCGCCGCGTTCTTTGATGTGATATAATGAGGATAAGCAAGTTAGGTTGCGTAGGATTAAGAGCCACTGGCGAGATTTGAACTCGCGACCTCCTCATTACCAATGAGGTGCTATACCCCTAAGCCACAGTGGCGTATTTCTGCCGACTTGCATGATGATTATAACGCTTCGTTAGATATATCTACTGATAAAATCACTATTTGGGACAAAATTTATCCTCAAAGATTAATAATCTATTTTTAGGATTGTATGCCAAGGAAGGGAACTTCCTAAGATGGGATTTGATGGGAAATAATAACGACAGTAAATCAGAAATGAAACAGAGAATGAAAGAGTTACAAACACAAGTTGACGAGTTAAAAGATTTAGTTAACACTTTACTTAGCGTAATATGTGAAGAACCTGATGGTGTGCATACTGGAGCAGCTCCAACCATTCCGGGTCAATCGCACACAAAATTTTGTATGTAGTTATCCCTTAATTACTACATTAGGCACCATTCTTGCAACTGGACGCGCGAGTCCTGCTCTGCTTGTTAAATCAATAACCTCATCGACATTTTTGTATGCTTCTGGCGCCTCTTCAGACAATATATTTGGGGTTGATGCGTGTATTCTGATGCCGGATTGTTCTAACTTCAATTGCATTTTTTTACCATCAATGGTTTGCTTAGCTTTGGTTCTTGACAATGCTCTTCCGGCGCCATGGCAAGATGAGCCAAAAGCCTGGTTTTGGCCCTTTATTGGTCCAGCCATAATCCACGAACCTGTACCCATATCTCCAGGAACAAGAACCGGCTGGCCGGTTTTCTCAAAGTTGCTTTTTATTAGCCCACTGTCGCCGGCAAATGCTCTTGTTGCACCTTTTCTGTGAACTGCACACTGACAATTCTTCCCGTGGATGCGGTGAGTCTCAAGTTTGGCAATGTTGTGTGATACATCATATAGTGTTCTAGCTTCCCCATCAGCACCCATCTCTAAACGTAATACTTCACGCAGCCGGTGTGTAAGTGCGCTCCTATTGGCGAAGGCAAAATTTGCCGCTGCATTCATTTCTTCCAGGTAATGTTGACCTTCTCTTGAGTGAATTGGTGCGCATGCCAATTGCCGGTCAGATAGGGTAAAATCATACTCATCAGCATACCAACCTCTATTATGTCGCCGATATTTCTGTTCTAATCTTCTTGAATGTTCGCTGCATACTTGATGTCCGAGGCCTCTACTTCCAGAGTGAATCATGGCAAGTAACTGTCCTTCATACAACCCCCATAGCTTCGCTGTTTTTTCATCAGCCAGTTTTTCTACGGTTTGTAATTCCAGAAAATGATTGCCACTCCCTAGGGTGCCAAGTGCGCGCATGCCTCTCTCTAGAGCTCTACTAGAAAGTTCGGCATCATTGGCTTCCAATAGCCCATTTGATTCTAGAGCAGGTAAGTCTTCATCAAAACCTATTCCCATCTCAACTGCAGCTTGGGCACCCCCCACAGCCAAGTGTTTTATTTGGTCTAGGTTTATTTCAAGACCACCTTTGCCCGAGGCACCAGCAGGAATTCTACCGGCAATCCTACCACCGAGTTTTTTGATGTTTGGCACATCATCGATCGTTGCATCTAATGCCAAGACTCGTACTCCACAGTTTATGTCGAAACCCACCGCACCGGGCGAAATTGCCCCTCCATTTTCACCGTGATCAACATCCGTTGCTATTACCCCTCCGATGGGCAGGCCATATCCGAAATGCCAGTCAGCCATCGCCCATGCCTCTCCAACAATGCCGGGCATTTCAGCAGCATTGACTAATTGTTCTGGGCCCCGGTCGTCGATATGGTTGTTGAAGTGTGCTTGGTCTGTAACAATTCTAGCATCAACTTTCATGTTATTATGGGCTGCTATGCGAATTGTCCCATCTGCCTCCGCTGTAAGGTGGTCTCGCCACTCATCGCCCACGCCTTCCGGTTCACGGTTATACCTTTGAGGATTGTCGTTAATTTACCAATGGAGTCGCAGGGTTCAAGTCATTGATTATGTTCGGTAACTCATAAGGTGGCTTACAATAATGGCGCTGGCTCCAATTGATTTAGCGGTCTTCCATGATAACGGCTTTATCAGGAAACAGTGTCGAGTAACCAATCTATGGTTTTGGACTGCGGAACACAATAGGGAAACATGCGGCGATACTAGTGAAGACGAGTATACCTTCATTGGTAATCCGCTAATTAGTGGTTTTTCTATGCGAGGTAAGGCTTTGAAAGATGCAATGAGAGAAGCATTCCTGAACTTTTTTGAAAATGATGAACATACAAGAATTGAACCATATCCGATATTGGCTCGTTGGCGGGATGATATCCACCTTACTATTGCATCCATAGCCGATTTTCAACCTCATGTAACCAGTGGCATGGTAGAGCCTCCAGCAAATCCGCTTACAATTTCTCAACCATGCATCAGGTTGACCGATGTCGACGCAGTTGGTCGCAGTGGACGTCATCTCACTACTTTTGAAATGATGGCTCACCACGTGTTTAACCGACCAGATGAGGGAAAGATGTTTTACTGGATGGAAGAATGTGTCAGATACTGTCACAAAATGCTAACAGAAACCTTCGGGATTGATGCCAACCAGATTACATACGTCGAAAATCCATGGTGCGGTGGCGGCAATGCCGGGCCGGCTGTTGAGGTTATTGTTGGCGGTCTAGAACTTGCAACACTCGTATTTATGAATCTTGAAGAAGCAGATGATGGCGAAATAGAGATTAAGGGTGACAAATATCGTGAAATGCCGCTACAAATTATTGATACTGGATACGGATTAGAGCGATTTTGTTGGGCGGCAGCGGGGACTCCTACCATTTATGAGGCAATATATCCGGAAACTGTTGACTGGCTAAAGAACCTGTCGGGATTTTATAGTATCACAGAACAGTGGCCAAGCTTAGATTTGGCAACAATTCTCGGCGAAATGAGTCGATTAAACGGCATCATGAATATTGAAGTCGGAGTTGATGGCGATGAATTAACGACGCTTTTCATTAACAAACTAAGTGAACGAGGAATTAAACTTACTACTGAACAATTTAACAGTATAACCGACCCATTAGCGCGTATTTATGCAATACCGGACCATTTACACGCATTGTGCAATATGCTCGGCGATGGCCTTGTGCCGTCTAATGCAAAGGCTGGATATCTGGCGCGTATGCTAGCACGTAGAACTCTGAGAATGCGCGATGAGCTTGGTATAGACGTGTCGCTTGCCGAATTGATTCAACACCACATTGAGATTAATTTAGGCAATAAGACAATGAAGCAAACCCATGATGGCATCGCAACAATTTGCAGGCTTGAAGAAGAGAAATACGCTGAGATGCTGCGAAAAGGTGAGCAAGTTATCAAAACAATGCTCAATTCTACCGATAAATCTGCTACTGTTATCGCTGACGAGTTGTTGTTCTCACTCAATGATTCGCACGGTATTGCCCCAGAAATGGCTATATCTTTAGCCCGAAAATCCGGTTGGAAGCATACAACATTGCGTAGTGGTTTTACTGCAGAATTAGCTGAGAGGCATGCAAGGATGGCTAAAGAGGCGGCAATAGAAAATGTGAAACAAGAATCAATGTCGGGAATTTCAAGTTTGCCACCAACCAATCCACTATATTACGACAATGTATACCAGGCTGAATTCGATGCTAGTGTGTTACACTGTGAAGCACTATCCGGCGATGACTTACCTGACGGAGCAACGCATGGAATCGTCTTAGACAGAACCTGTTTCTATCCAGAGGGCGGTGGCCAAGAAGCAGATTTTGGCACCCTTTCGACAGATTCTGTTCATTGTCGTGTGCTTGATACTCGAAGGATAGATGGCCGTATTGTTCATATCACTGATGCACCACTAAACAACGGCGATGTTGTTCATGGTAGTTTAGATTGGAACCGCAGAAAGCAGTTGATGGATCACCACACATCTGTGCATATTATTGGCGGCGCTGCTCGACGAATTCTTGGCCCTCACATATATCAGGCTGGGTCAAATAAATCTGCTGATTCAGCGAGGTTAGACATAACGCACTATAACCGATTGACTAGAAGTGATCTCGACGCTATAGAGAAAATGGCCAACGATGTGATTGTCCAAGTTCCAAAGACCGAAAAAACAGTACTCAATCGAAAGGATGCAGACCGAAAGCATGGGTTTGATCTGTACCAAGGTGGGGCACCAAAGGGAGCGACAATTCGAGTATTAAGAATCTCAGATCACGATATCCAAGCCTGTGGGGGGACGCATCATGATGAATTAGGCCAAATTGGTTCAATCAGGTTGGTCCGCTCAACCGCAGTTCAAGATGGTGTAGAAAGATTACATATCGTTGCAGGACAGGCTGCATTAGACTACGCAAGGGATCAGGACGGGATACTCCGGCAGACCAGCAATGTATTTGGCGTCAGTATCAATGATGTGCCAAGAACTGCGGAGCGTTTCTTCGCAGAATGGAAGGAGCAAAGAAAGCGAATCGAGCAACTGGAAGCAGAGATTGTGCGACTGAAAACCACCGGCGGTGATGATAATACATTCACACAGGACGGCGTTAGAGTGGTGATAATGGAAGCTGATGGCGGTCTGAAAAATATGTCAAGGATGCTTAAAGAATTGACTCTGGATTCAAATAAGCCAACTCTTGCAATCTTGGGTTCAAGGGACGGCGGCGGTAAACTGATGGTGGCAACTACTGAAAATTCACTTGCTAGTCAGCGGTATGATGCGATTGAAATTCTTAATTCTATTATAGTGCACATCGCTGGTGGTGGTGGAGGTAGACCAACATTTGCTCAGGGTGGCGGTTCAAAACCCGAGGGGTTGACTGATTGTCTAGACGCAGCTAAGCAATTAATTGGTCTTTAATTGTGATTTTTTAGCGCCTCAGAATCGAAGAATGAGACGGCGTTAGCGGTTGCCTCCTCAAATGTAAACCAGCGAGCATCGGCAATTTCTTCAGTCAGTAAATTCATGTCTTCGACAGTTCCATTCCAACTAGCCTGATATGTGAAAGAAACAAACGACACGCCATCGTCATTAAAGATCTGTTGAGTGATAACGGGGGCGTTTTTGTTAAGTGTAATTTCAATACCCAGCTCCTCAAACGTTTCTCTGACGCAGCCTTCTGAGGGTTCTTCGTCATGGTCCATATATCCGCCAGGTAATGTCCACAGGCCTTTGAAATGCCCACGCATAACTTTGGCCATTAAAATTTTATTTTGGTCATTTTTGATAATCACTTTTGATACCAAGCGATGAATGCATCGATATATGGCTTCTCTGACAACAGGGTGGACACAGTTATCGGAGATTACACTATCTTTCCAAGCCCAGTTAGCTGGCCATTCTAATTTTGGATAACCTTTGATAACAAAAATTTGTTTGTCTGGAAAAACGATACTCATTGTCATTTTCTCCTCATACTCTATTCCTCTTTTTGCTACCTCTTCGATGGTTGGGAAACGCAGGGTGACACCACCTTGTTGCCTTCCTTTAATTGGTAAAAGTGGTCCGTTACCGTCTTCATCGACCAACAAAACTTTGCCGTCATGCTCAAGGTAGACAACTGTTGAAGGATGGGTCATAATGTGGCTAAAAACTCATTAGGTTTAACGCTTGAGAAAAGTATACCTTCCCGAAATTGAAGTACTACTTCTTTCTAGTCCTCCCCATGCAGATGCACCAACTTAATGAGTCAGGCTGGGCGAAAACCTACTTAATTTATGATGATAAGACAAAGAAATCAGCGATAATAGATCCGGTGTATGACTTCGTTGCTGATTATCTTGACAAGGTTGAGGAATTGGACTTAGAGTTGGTAATGTGTATCGCGACACACACTCATGCCGACCACATTACTGGATGTTTCACTATTTCGGAAGCAACAAATTGTGATTATGTTATGTGGCATTCAACTCCATCATTGGGCGTCACCAAGTTTGTTGATGAGAGTTCTGTCTTAGATTTAGGAGGGGAGCAAATAAAATTCTATCACGTTCCGGGGCATACCGAGGATTCTATGTTGGTTGTAACATCGAGCCATGTATTTACTGGCGATTTCCTGTTCACTGGCGATGGCGGTGTTGGTCGCGATGATTTGCCAAGTGGTAGAATGCAATCTCATTGGGATTCTTTACAAGTGATGCATAAGTTACCGGGTCACTTGTTGGTGTGCTCGGGTCATGAAGCACCTGGAGTTAAAATGCAAACACTAGATTGGAATAAAGAACACAACCCAGTTCTAAAGATGACTACATTTGAAGAGTATGTAAGTTGGCAGAAAAACACGACTGAGCAGTTAGGCTATGTTTCGAAAATTAAGGTTGCGTTGCCTGCAAACCTATTTGCCGAAGTACCTGATGATGTTCCTTGGTTGTGATTAATTCAGTGGATTTTTGGGAATATTACCGCTATTTTTACTACTTGGGATAGCTTGTAAGTCAGCAAAAGTAAGTTGCTTCGTTGGTGCTTCATTCATGACTGTTAGTCGCTCATCCATTGACATTTGAGCGATGAACTCGATTCTTCCTCTGGTTCGAGTTAAATCGTAAGATAGTGGTTTTAGACTTTCCACTATCTGTGACTCAAATTCGTCCTTTACTTTATTACCTCGCCACACAGAATAGCCCCAACGGTATGCAATGCCAACAATAGCTGCTCCATACAAAAGCAACAAAACGGTTCCTGCAAAGACTACCGGGTTTCCATCGCGTGCTTGGTCAAGTAGATTTCTGCCAATCAAGAATAATAAACCAATGCCCACAACTGGTTTCAGAATACTTTCAAGCCACTGGTCTACAGGCACCAGACGGCCTTTTGCTGGGTCAACAAATACTAGATCTGATTCAAAGGCTGTATTCAATACACCCAAAATACCAAGCATGATAATGTATAGCCCAGATGCGATAATTAATTCCAATGCAGTAGAATCTAATTTGAAAATCCAGTGGACAATCAACCAAGCAAATAGCCCCAGAAATGCACCTTGCGGTACATAGTTGAAATGAATTACGTGATTAGAAAATTCATTGACTTTGCCGGATTTCTCGATTGAATTGCGATGTGGTTTAGGTATGTGAATAACTTGCCAATGGAGTATTCTCTCCATCTGCTTCAAAGTGTATATCAAAACTCTTTTCCTAATAAGAAGATATTCGATAAGAATTAGTATTGGTAAACCAATGACAATAATTGGTAAGGCCATGATTACCGCGAGTGGGAAAATAATCAGTGCCGGTAATAAAAGAAAGTGTGACAAGGTCAGGGGATGAAATAGATCAGCCTCGATTAGTCTTTGCTTGGAAGGTTTAATTTTCAGACTGCGCGCCAAATCATTCAGGGTTGTTCTGAATGGTGATACCTGTCTTCCTGCATCAATAATTTGTCTAACAGAATTTCGATACTGTGATTCTTCATGACCAACTCCGATGAAAAAACTCCATGCCAACCTCATTGGCAATGCCATAACGACCGGTATGGAGAGTATTGCAGTCGCCCAAAGCAACCCAGAGACATCCAATTCCGCCGCCATACCCGCTCAAACTGTGCTGATTGTTAATCCGGTTTCAATGGTTTGCTCGTTTTCGCGTCGATGTCAAGTTTATTGACCATCAGGAATATCGAGGTCTATGGCAAGGATAGCAGTCACAGACGGTCTGTCGGCTGAGGCCCAAACTCTGCTTGAAAAACGAGGCCATGAAATCGTTGTTCAATATTACCAACCTGAAGAGTTAGCAGCAGGAGTGTTAGACGATTTCGATGCTGTTATAGTCAGAAGCGCCACTAAGTTATCCGCAGAAGTTATTGCCAAATCACAGAATTTGAAAGTAATTGCTAGGGCAGGTGTTGGCGTTGATAATATCGATCTATTAGCCGCTGGGAAAGCAGGTATTCCAGTAGTCAATGCGCCGGTTGCGTCGACTCAATCAGTCGTTGAACTAACCATTGGTCACCTATTGGCATGTGTCCGAAATATAGCGAAATCCGACCGCTCAATGCGCGATGGTAAGTGGGAAAAAAAATTGTTGAAGGGCTCCGAACTCGCTGGTAAGAATTTGGGGTTGGTTGGATTTGGTCGGATTGCCCAAAGGGTTGGTGCGGTTGCTCAAACTATTGGTATGCGAGTCCATGCATATGACCCATACTTGCCACCGAAAGTTGCCAAGAATCATAACACTAGGTTACACAAATCAGTTGACACCCTGTTTGCAAATTGCACTCACATCTCAATTCACTGTAATCTGACCGATGAAACACATCATTTGGTAAACTATGAGATGATGAAGAAAATGCCTGGAAAATCATCAGATGGTATTGCTTGTGGGAATCACATAATCAATTGTGCTCGCGGTGGTATAGTTGACGAGGAAGGCCTGCTAAAGGCTCTCAATGATGGCATACTAGCAACTGCCGCTCTCGATGTATTTGAACATGAACCGACTCCCTCAGATTACCAATTGTGTCGTCACCCAAATTTTCACAGTACCCCGCACATAGGAGCAGCAACGATTGAAGCACAGAGGCGAGTAGGAATTGATATTGCAAAAAATGTGATGGCAGTATTATCCAAGAAGAAGTGTGATTATGTCGTGAATAAAGATTTCCTTTCTAGATGATTGTAAATTCAAAAACCTTCGACATCTTGTGATAATTGAGGTGACACGGTGAGCAAATCGAGAATAATTATTCATTGTGATCTAGATGCTTTCTACGCTGCTGTCGAAACATTGCATCATGGCTTTGACGAGTCAGTGCCTTTGATAATTGGTTCAGACCCGGAAAATGGCCGTGGCAGAGGGATAGTATCTACCTGCAACTATGCAGCAAGAAAATTTGGCATTCGTTCCGCAATGGCAATTAGTGAGGCTTGGAGGCGATGCCCGGGGCCCCCATACGGTAATGGAATCTACATCCGGGGGAGTAGGGGGCTATACTCCAGAGCCTCTCGAAAGGTAATGTCTATATTGAAGCAACCAGCTCAATATTTTGAGCAAGCAAGCATCGACGAGGCATATCTAGATGTTACCGAATATGTCAGCGGTGATTGGGATGCAGCAGTAGCACTGTGTCGGAGTCTACAAGAATCAATCGAGCAGAAAATAGGTCTAACAGCGTCTTTTGGAGTTGCCCAGAACCGGATTTTAGCAAAAATGGCTAGCGAAATTAACAAGCCACGGGGTATTTTTCGAATACTCCCCGACGAGTTATCAGATTTTTTTGAAGGTAGAAATATTAGAGACGTACCAGGGATAGGCAAAAAGCGGGCCACACAATTACATGAATGGGGGATATCTACTGTTGATGAGATGTATGCACATGGAGAACTCGCCTTAGCGAGAATAACAGGAGAGAGATTTGCCGCGTGGATTACTAAAGTCTACGAGGGAAAAACTTCTTCTGAAATTAGTCCATTACGCAGTCGAAAATCAATTGGTAAAGAGCATACTTTTGATTTTGATCGGGACAACTACCATGTCGTGTTGGAGAATCTCTTGAGCATTGTTCGACGTGTGATGAAATCGGCTCGAGAAATTGGTGTATCTGGTCGACTGGCAGAGGTAAAAATCCGCTACACAGGATTTGAGACCCACACACACGGTCGCTCTATTCCTGTATCTATGGATGATGATGAGGTGTTTGTCGGTTTAGCAGAGAAATTATTTGCTAATAATGTTCAATCAAATAAAAAGATACGGCTGATTGGGTTTAGGTTAGGTCAATTAGACACGCCTTCTACAAAACAAACCAGATTGTTATCGATTTATGAAGAGGAGTAAACATTATTCTAAGCTATGCATGGATGTTAAAATATCTGCAAATTCTAACAAATTTTCAGGAATGGTTATTCCGCTGATAGGTTGATTAAGAGAGATTCCACTGGACTTTTTAGTGTTCCAAACTTCGCCGTTAAAGTTTTGCAGTTCAATTGTCTTGGATGTCAAATACTGGCTATTATGCTCATCAAATGATGCTCCAAACGGGTTTCCCGGAAAAGCATCAACATCAACGGCAGACTTGTGGTATATCGTTTGAGAGATGTGGTGGGTAAAGAATGGACATACGGGGCTAAACGCACTCATAAAGTCCCTTACTATTCTGTGCAAGGTCCAAGCAGCCATCTTATCACCGTCATACAAACGAGACTTTACCATCTCTAAGTAATGACTTGGCAGCACACCTGTGGCAAAACTCTTCATTGCTTGTGTTGCGGTGTATATGTCTAAATTAGTCCATGCGGATTTAACTTGGTTCAACACTAAATTAAATTCACACAAAATCCACTCATCTTCGACATTCAACGAATCAGGCTTATTTTCAAGATCATCCGGAACGTCAAATTGAGATGCAAATCTAGCAACATTGAACAATTTCGTCAAAACACCAAAATAGCGTTGTTCAATTTCTTCTGGGTTAATGTGAAAGTCATCGCCCACCTGAGCATCACAGGCTTTCCACAAACGAAAACACTCACTACCAATTTTGTTGGCTCTGAGATTAACAGTTTTCTCCGGACCTTTGACTTTCCATGAACCAGTACGGCCACCAGCCCCACATTCCAATACTGAATCTGCATCAATCCCATTACCAAGAGACTTACTCATCTTCCGCCCCCACGGGTCCATACCTAACCCATCAATCCATACATGCTTGAATCCAGGCATGTCTAGTAAAAGAGCGGATTTTAGTAGAGTGTAGTATAGCCAAGTTCGGACTATCTCCTTGCCCTGAGGCCGTAATGCGGTGGGGAAGGATTTTGCAAAAACATCAGGGTGGTTCAAGTAGCCACTGACAAATAAATTCGAGTTGGAAGAATCCATCCATGTGTCAAAGACTTTCTCTTCGCCTATTATAGTGCCAAGTTCAGGTGCCATCGTTTCGTAGGAGCCGACATCTTGTCTAGTCTTTCTGGATAATACTCGGCTTCCAGAGGGTGGTTTTTCGCGCCACGGTTGTACATAGATTCCTGAAGGAGGGACAATAATATAATTTTCATCTTCACTATACCATATTGGAATTTCTGTGTGATACCATCGACGCCTAGATATTGGCCAATCGATGCTAATATTATCCATCCAGTCAAGAAGAAATTGTCGATTTCTGGGTGGATGAAACTCAATATCCTCAATCAGTTCACGCATCCTTCCTTGGATGTGTGTTTGTCGGACATACCACTCTTTTAACAATATAATTTCAACTGGGTTCTTGCCGCGCTCAGAAACTGGGACCTCCTGCATCCGCTCTTCGATTTTGGCCACTTTTCCTTCTTCGGACAGATAATCAATAATGGATTTCCTCGCCTCGATTACCGTCAAACCAGCCCATTGTGCGGCAATTTCTGTCATACATCCCTCGAGATTTATCGCTTGGAAAGGTTTTAGACCAAGTTCCCTGAATATTGCAACGTCATTTTGGTCCCCAAATGAACATACCATCAATACTCCGGAACCAAAATCTGACTTGACTGATGCATGAGTCTTGATTGTAACCTTCTGCTCTCGACCTGAAACTGGTATTGGTAGGGTAATCTGTTGGCCAATCAAATGTTGGTATCTCTCATCATCAGGGTGGACGACAACAACTCCACAGGCACAAATCAATTCTGGTCTAGTTGTCGATATGATAACTTCTGTACCATCGTCTAAATTCCAAATGACATCAACAAGGTTAGTCTTTCTTTGCTTCCGTTCAACTTCTGCATCGGCTATCGTAGTCCCTTCAACTGGGTCGTAAATATTCGGTCTCAAGTCTTCAACAATCGTGCCGTTTTTGAACAGGTCGACAAATATCGATTGGGTTACCGCTCGATA
The DNA here is from genome assembly GCA_002496955.1 of Euryarchaeota archaeon UBA128. Lineage (GTDB taxonomy): Archaea > Thermoplasmatota > Poseidoniia > Poseidoniales > Poseidoniaceae > MGIIa-L1. The sequence goes on from DALZ01000092.1 coordinate 31,244, forward strand.
ATCAGGAGCATCGGTTAGGTATTCTCGATCAAAGTCACATGACAACCCCACTCTGCGTGCAGTGTTCCGCATTGCTTGAGTAAACTCCTCGATAGTTTGTTCGCACAGTTCCAAAAATTCAGCACGGTCGTAGGTCTTCATTTTCCGCTTGGTGTTTTTTTCTACGGTAAACTCGATATTGATACCATTCCTATCAACGCCCCATGGAAAGTATACCTCTTTTCCTAGTAGTCTTTGAGACCGGGCAATGACGTCAATCATTGAGTATTGAGCAACCGCTCCAATATGCCAGGTTCCGGACGGGTAAGGAGGTGGTGTGTCGATGACAAAAATTTCCTTTCCGGAGTTGGGATTAAAGGCATACCTGTTTGCATATTCAGCAGGGTCAGCAGAATGTTCAGTCTGTATTTTCTTTTCAAGGTCAACGGACCAGCGCTTTTCGTTCAATCTTGGAGTTGGCATTTGCCTCACCGGCCCCCCACTAGTTAACAGCACGGGTCCGGCTTGCCCACTACTTCAAAGATATCAAACCAACGCATTGAGGTTATTTTTTAAATCAATGACAATCATTATGTCGGTAAACATTTCAAGCGGAGACTCGTAGGCCATGCGGGGAAGGCTATGGCTGATGGGAAAGAATCCTCCGAACCATCGATTGAAAGTCGTAAATTCTCTAAGCGTATTGCAGCACTTGCAGAGTATAGTAAATCAAAACTTCAATCGGGAGCTGTTGATTTAACTGCGAGAGTTAGAGACTTCAGGGCTAAGTCTGCGATTGATGCAGTGCTTGAAGCCCCTGACCGATTTAAGAGAGAGTGGCAAAAACATGGTGCAACTGGTGCAATTACAAGATACCCAGTGGCAATTTTAGTGATATTTTTGTTATTAACGGCGTTCTTTGTTTCCCAATCAGGATTTCTCGATGACACCCGTTTCGATGACGATCCAGATGAGCCCGCACTCAATGTAAACGGTGATTTAGAAGTATATCTTCCAGAAGGCAGTCAGGTGGCAGAGCTCATCAAATTAGTGGAAGACGATTGGTCGACAAATGTTATGATAATTTATGTTGAGTCAGGGACTCGCAACATAACTGACCAAAGGATTCTTCAAGAGATGAGTTATGTTGAGAACCAATTAAATCCATACCTATCCGACTCGGTCAATGATGATGTAATTTACATATTGTCATTATCTACAGTTTTGAAAGAGGTAAACTCTAGTGCGCCGCGTGTGCGTGAGGCATTTCTCACAGAGTTGTTTGAATTAGGGTGCGCTCAAAGTGGTGGGGATGAGTGTACTTCTCGGGATTTTGGCCAGCAAGTTAATGATTTGATAAGCGAAACCGATGAACAATTTGGTGGTTCGTACGAAATACCAAGTCAGCCAACAATCGATTTAGTAGTAGGTGAAATGTATGAGGATGACGGTAGTCCAACTCCAGGTCTGGACAAATTAGCCCGTGATGTGTGCACTACAGGAGAGCGAGACTGTGGAACTCCAGACGGATTGTTAGATAGGGCTATAATGGCTGTTGCAGTATCTGACCAAGTAGAAGCCAAAGACTTGATTGCTAGAACTCAAGCACAACTGGATCAGTTTAGCAAGGAAGAGAGGTATTGTGATGATGTAAACAATGATGGTGTTCCAGACGCTGAGACAGGTGTCTGCACTTGGGAAAGTCTAAACCTGACAATGACTCTGACCGGGCCTGTTCCCATAACAAATGCAGTTACTGAATTTTCTTTCAAGTTATTTTGGGAAATATTCCCTACGGCCGTAGTTTTAGTTGCGCTAGGTTTGTTTATATTTCACTCTGATTTGTTACAAACAGGTATCACAGGAATTAGACCAATTCAGGGAATAAAGGTGGTGATTATTGCGGGCCTTCCGACGTTATGTGCGGTTTTTTGGACTTTAGGCCTTATCGGTTGGACTAATTACGAAGTAACTATGACTGTAATAATCGTCGGACCTATTCTACTTGCTCTAGGAGTATCTTATGGTTTGCATATCACCAACCGTTATGCAGAAGAGGGTGGAACCAAATCTGAGAAAATGAAAGCTTCATTGACATCAACAGGGAAAGCAGTATTTTTATCGGCAGTTACAACAGTGATTGGGTTCATTTCGTTGGTATTTACTCCTATGGCACCAATACAAACTGTTGGGATTGCACTGTCTGGGGGAATTGTAATTGTCTATATTTTGACAATTTTCATGGTGCCTAACCTTACGCTGTTACTCGATTTACGGAAACCAAAGCATCCCCCGCTGAAAGCATTTGACCGCCTTGTCGATGCTCCAGTAAAATATAATAGGGGAATAATCGGCTTTTTCTTGCTTTTAATTCTAGTTTCTGCTACCCTTGGTCAGAGTAATGTTGAGGAAAATATCGACCTACTAGGGATGGCCCCAGAAGGTGAGGACCCAGTAATTAAGATGAAACAATACAGCAGTGATTTCAATGCTGGTCAAATTGGCATGGTTTTGATCCATGCAAATGTTACTGGTGATACCAACGATCAAGATACGGGCAATGATAACCCAGCAGAAAATCTGAAACGAATAGATCAGTTAGAAAGTAAATTGAACACAGTTGAAAACACATCTGCTGTATCGATAGTTTTCTTAATGAAATCAACAGGTATTGCTCCGACAGTTTCTGGTGCTCAAATATATGAATTTGTCAATGTAACTCCTCTGCCCGACGACATAAAGGAAACTGCTGAGGTGTTGCTCAACAATGAGGTGACTGTTGACGCTTCGTTTTGGGATTTATTGATGCAACCAGACAACTTTGGTTTGCCTGGAACTAAACAATCACAAATATTCTTACTGAATGTATTTTATGCCTCGATAACCGATGAAACAAGGGAGATTTTCATCAATAAAGACTTTGATAGAACCTTGATTTATGTTGATATGCCGTTCATACCGGTTGCTGATACAGCTAAGAGCGTTGAAGCAGTCAATCAACATGCAGACTCATTCAGGTCAGTCGATAGTGGCCGGGCGGAACATCTCACCGGTGTGGCTGCGACGGCCATTGAAGTTAACCAACTCATAGTCGGTTCACAATATACTTCACTGGCATTTGCAATCATACTGACTTTGATTGTTCTAGCAGTGGTCTTTAGAGATATACAATATTCATTTTGGACTACTTCTCCGGTTATTGCAACAGTCGCATTGCAGTGGTTAGTAATGTGGCAAATGAATGTCACATTATCGCTTGTCACCGTTATGATTGGCTCAATTTTAGTTGGTGTTGGAGTAGATTTCTCTATTCACATATCCAATCGTATACGGGAACTTGGAGGCGGTATTAATGCTATCAAGAGTGCCGCTATTGGGACGGGAATGTCGCTGTTTGAAGCGGCGGTTGTAACATCCCTTGGAATGATTACCGCCTATCAGATTCCCATACCTGAAATTAAACCTTTCATCACAGTAATTTTGATTCTACTGTGGGTGGCAGCCGCCAGTGCTTTGATATTGCTTCCAGCAATTTTCGTCACTTTAGAAAAAATGGGAATCGGTGCGGTTAGAGATTCAAATATGATGGCCAGAAAACTTGGCCTGATTATGGACAAGCGGGCAGATATTGATGTATTGGATGCGGTAATCGATGATGATATCGAGGACGCGTGGTAATACAAATCTCAAAAGAGCGGGAACTATTGGCGTGTACATGGTCGCTTATTGGCTAATGAAATCAGAGCCGCATGTTTACCCATATGAACAACTGGTTGCAGATGGGTCAACCCATTGGGATGGTGTCCGAAACTATCAAGCAAGAAATATCATGAGAGACAACATGAAGTTAGGAGATTTAGTATTGTATTATCACTCCAATTTCAAGCCACCACACGTTGCAGGTATTGCTAGAATATGCCGGGAAGGCTATCCTGATTTTACTGCTCAAGACCCCAAGTCAAAATATTTCGATGAAAAAGCAACGCCAGAGAATCCGAGGTGGATCATGGTTGACATCGAACCAGTCATGAAACTAGATGAAATAATTCCGCTTGAAGATATCAAAAACAACCCGGAATGTGAAGGTATGGCTCTGATTAGGAAAGGGCAACGCCTTTCGGTTCAACCAGTTGATGAGGACCATTTTGTCGCAGTTTTGCGCATGGCTAATTTACAACTAAGCGATTTGAGTTGATTCTATGGTAAGAAACCAAATTCCTGTATCTAAACGTGCTGCAAGCATTGAATACGCCATTAGAGACGTTGTAGTTCCAGCGACAAAACTAGAATCTGAAGGTCATGAAATTATCAAGTTGAATATTGGTGATCCAATCGCATATCCCGGATTACCAACGCCTAAACATATGGTTGATGCTTATGTGAAAGCGTTGCAGACCGGTAATAATGGTTATTCACCATCATATGGGATTCCCGAGTTAAGAGCATCAATTGCCCAAGATGAGCGACGAAAAGGCTGGTCTGCAAGCCAAGATGATATCTATGTCTGTCACGGGGTAACTGAAGCACTGCAGATTATTTTTGCTGCAACATTAGAAGAGGGTGATATTGTATTAGCACCCGGTCCACATTATCCACCATATCTGGCTTACCCACAAATGTTTGGCGCTGAAACATTGGAATACAAACTTCGTCCTGATAACGCATGGGCTTTGGACTTTGATGACATTGAAGCTAAAATGTCTGATGACGTCAAATTACTTGTTCTGATTAATCCTAACAATCCTTGTGGTGCTGTTGCTGGCAAGGACGATATTTTTCGGCTCCTTGCTATAGCAAGGAAATGGCCAAACTGTATTGTAATCGCCGATGAAATATATGATGGGCTTGATTTCACAGGTGAGCACACCAGTGTTGCAAGTTTATCTCCAGATGTTCCTGTTTTTGTCCTTAATGGTGTTTCCAAGGTGTTCTATGCACCGGGTTGGCGAATAGGCTATCTCGGGATACACGATCCCAAACGAAGACTTGATTTGGTCAGGGATGGAATAGAGCGATTACTAAGGTCGCGGCTGTGTGCTTCAACACCGGCACAGTTGGGATATTTGGCGGGTCTAGATTCAGATAGAACATGGATGAATTCATACGCCAAAAAAATTGCTCGACAGCGAGATTTGTGCGTGGACCGAATAAAATCAATCGAAGGTCTTGAAGTTCAATCTACCGGAGGAGCATTCTACATGTTTATCAAACTCACAGACGAGAAATGGTTCAATAACGACAAGGAATTTGTTCTCCAACTACTACATGAAGAACATGTGTTAGTTGTCCACGGTAGTGGTTTCTCGCCCGAACTTGGTGCAGGTCATTTTCGCTTGGTATACCTCGCTGACTTAGATATATTGAATGAGGTATTTGATCGAATTGACCGATTTTTAACCAAGCATCGGCAATAATACCGGAGTATTGATGTGCGTAGGTTCCGTGGGGTATGCATGGAAAGGTCAAAAACGCTGTTACTAAGTGTTGTAAGTCTTTTTCTTTTCTCATTTTTCATTGAGTCAGCCGCAGCAGATGGTAGCGGCACTAAGGGTTTCGAAATTAGCCATTTATATCCCCTCGTCAGTGCTTTAATTATCGCTGCGTTGATGTGGAAATTTTTTATTCCGATACAACTGGCAAATTTACAGGTAGCGTTTGAAATAGATGACGATTTATATGAAGTTCATCGAGTAACTAGGGACCTTGATGATGCTAGGGATTTACTCTCCGAAGGTTCTGTGGGTTATGGTTTAGGCCTATACATGATGGGGATGACAGGAGTCCTAATCCTCATTGGCGAGTTTTTATTCGAACCAGACTTCTTTTATCTGCCATCTCTATATGTAATAGCATTACTAGTAGGGATACCAATACTGATTTCGCCATGGGAAACGATGAATGCTCAATTGTCACGCAACCAGCGCCCTTCAACTAACAATCAAATTCTTGGATTTTTCCGAAGAACCTTGACATTATTCATTATAATAGGTATAACCATCGCCTCGCTTATGTATGGATTACAAGAATCAACCTCAGGAGTGATTGAACCATTCTGGTTGGCTCTAGCAATGTTAGTTTTCATGTCGCCGACAATATTTGCTTATGGTAGAATAATGGGTGCTTCCTGGAATATGTTGCTTATTGGTAAGTGGCGAACCTCTAACGGTAAAAGAAACCCAATCGACCCAGACAAACCAAAATTTTTCAATCGCTTATTTTCATTACTGCTTGTAATATTTTTGTTAACGATGCCGGTTACTGCGCTTAATGGCATTGTAACTGTAGTATATGTCTTGATAGTTAACCCAGATAACTATTCTGATGTTCTAAACTACGGTGGCATAATCGGTCATTCAATTTATGTCAGGATAGATTTAATTTCAGAAATTCTATTCCACTGGGAGTTCATTAAAAGTCTACCCCAGTTCCTGTCGCTATATCTATCACTAAATATTGCAATAGTTGGTTTAGCCTTCATTTTTGAATT
>DALZ01000092.1:38113-41250 GCA_002496955.1 Euryarchaeota archaeon UBA128
CCTCGTGATATTAGGACTGAAATAGAAGCCCAAACACGACAGTTAAAATTCGCATTTGCTGGGTTCTCTGGTTACACAGTATTGCTACTATTGTTAGTCTGTTACAAAGAATTTGGTGACTTGATGCCATTTACCCAAACACTGGAAGAGGATTATGGATTTGATGAAGGTATGCGATTACTAGCCACATGGATGTTCATTGCAGTAGGGCAACTAGTTTTCTTGTTGACTTGGCTGGTATCTATAATTCGATTTGGACCTCTCAAGAGCCTCCGATTCGATTTAAACCCAGACGAGCGACGTGAAGGTGCTGTACGATTAGCAGGTGGCGACTGGATGAGAACTTTAGTTGATGAGGCAGCACTGATTGAGGACCTTGATACACTAATTAGATTCCAGAGACGATCAATTGATGGTGACCCCTCGGTAATTCGATATGAAAAAGCTAGAGCAAGGATGTGGGAGCTGGCAATAAGAGGACTCTGGCCTTCTGCCATCGAAGAAGCAAGAAAGGTTCTAGCCCAGGCCGGAGGCGATGATGATGTTGCTCGAATGATAATCGCTACAGGTCACATCGCATCACGTAGATTGGATGCTGCAAGGGACGCACTGCACGGATTAGAGCAGCCTGAGGGATATGATGAGCCAGAATTACTTGCATTTGTCTGCGAATGGCTAGACCCGTTTACTGGAAATGTAACCGAAGATGATTTTTGGGATTGGGAAAACAACAGTTGCATTAACAACCTTCAGCAACAAATTCAGATGATAAGAGGATGGAATCCCAAACCGAGCACAGATTTTCTTACCAAGGATCGGTTGTCAAGAGTTGCGCAATTATCGATGATATCGTTGATGCGTGCGCAGCGGATGCACGATGATGCATTGGATCTTGCTCTAAAAATGGTAAGAGCTGATCCAACTGGTGTCAGACCTAGAATTGCTGCAGCACTTTGTTTAATCGATACAGGGGATTGGCACAGTGCCAAATCAATTGCGGAAGAGCTGATTAAAAGCGATAAAAATGACCCTAGAGTCCTAGCCTTGTCAGCTATTTTGGGAATGCCAGTGGATGCTGAAGAATTTGAGGTTGCACTAGTCAAAGGTGAGGGTAAGGCTATGAATAAATGGATAAATCAGGCGCCGTGTAATTCTGTTGCTGCTTTGGGCATCAAAGGTGGTATGGATGAAGCAATAAATGCTAACTTACTGATTGCGGCTCATGAAGCAACTAGGAAGCAGATGACTCCAAAGTATCAAAGTGGCAGGTTGTCGATTATCTTCAATTACTTCTTGCTGATACCAACATTTTTGCTTGCGGGTATTTACATCTACTCAGAATTCGGCCAGATGGAGGGACTAGTGGCAACTGTTTTGCTATTGTTAACACACTCTACAAGTAAACGAGTTATGCGCCAACAAAGGAAATTGATTCGCCACAGAGATCAAAAAGCAATGGTGGCGTATGCCAAGAGGATGAAACGGTTCAAAGTAAAACCAGATAAATCTAACATACCTGTTGGTACGCATCTACTATTATCTGGTATCTTAATTTCCGTTAACGGGGTTATATTGGATATTGGGCTACCCGGTTGGATGACTGAACATCTGCCAAAAGACTCTGATAAGGCGATAAAATCTCGCCTCAAGCGTAGAAGTGGCAAGTTATCGAAAGCAAGGCCTCCGAGGTTGAAGCCTTTGGGTGAAGGGTGGTGGTTGAAGCGTCCTAAAGAGGATGATTCTGGGGTCCCAGTACTGGAGAGATTAGTTGGTAAAGTGGCCTACAGGGGTCGTATTAGTTACACTGATCGTAAGCAAGGAATTGGCGCTAGGCCTACTGGTCAAATACCTAGTCGCTCAAAACCCGCTCATGCTGTGGACCTAGCAAGGCGTGGTATACCAACGAATACAATTATCTCAGAGAGGAACTCTACAAAGCCAAAATTCAAACCCAAATCTTCAGTAAAGAACACAAGACGTCGTCCACCGACCAGAAGAAAATAGCGTCATCACAGAATCCATTTGTTCAAAAACCGAATCGTTAACCCTGTCCCATGGCGGAAGTACCGGGATCGTGGAACCCAAGCGAAACCAATCTAGGAAAAGCAGCAGCCGTAATAAAAGCGACTAAAGCGAGCGGAGATTTATACCGTGACGGATTAGGCATGATTGCCTCTGAAAACATTGTGTCGCCAATGGTGCAAAAAGTCGTCTGCAGCGACTTACATGGACGGTATGCAGAAGGGTTACCAGGCAAGAGGTACTATCAAGGATGTGACGATTTTGATACTATTGAGAACATTGGCTTAGATTTGGCAAAAAAGGTTTTTCGGGCAGCATTTGCCAACATCCAATCAATTTCAGGGACAGTTTCCAACATTGCTGCATTGAAAGCGCTAGCGAAACCCGGAGACAAAATAACTGCGGTTTCAACTGCAGATGGCGGGCATATCTCGCATGCGAGAATGGGTGCTGTAGGGTTGAGAGATCTGGACTTGTCTACTTATCCTTGGGATATTGACCGTATGGAACCAGATATTGACGGAGCATGTAAATTAATCCGTGACCTAGAGCCTAAAGTGTGTTTAATTGGGCAATCGGTGTTCCTTTTTCCAACACCGTTGCGTGAAATCGCGGCAGCAGCAAAAGAAGTTGGTGCTAAGGTAATGTATGACGGAGCGCATGTTCTAGGCCTAATTGCCGGTGGCCAATTCCAAGATCCACTACGTGAAGGCGCAGATATCATGACTGGATCATCTCATAAAACATTCCCAGGACCACAAGGTGGTTTCCTACTTTCATCAAGTCAAGATGAGAAGATTCACAGACGACTAAATAATGCAATCTTTCCAGGTGTTTGTTCGTCATATCATCTACATCATGTTGCTGGTAAAGTGATAGCCCTTGCAGAATTTGAGGAATATGGTACCGCCTACGCCAGAGACATTGTGCAAAACGCACGTGCACTCGGTGAGTCACTTGCTGCAGAGGGCTTTGATGTGCTTGCTGAGGGTAGAAACTACACTGCGTCACATCAAGTTTTAACTCGTCACGGGGAGATAGATTCCGGGGCTGGGGCTAATGCTGCACAACTACTAGAAGACGCAGGCATAATAACCAACATGAATATGCTACCT
>DALZ01000112.1 GCA_002496955.1 Euryarchaeota archaeon UBA128
TACTCTAACAGGTAATATGGTATTTACAAACTCTTGTGCTATTGGGTCATGAGTTCCTGCTACTAACTGCAGCTGTTCTCGATTCCACTGACTCGGGATGATGGAGATGTCTTCGAAATCATAACGATTTGGGACTTCAATCTGTTCAGTATCAACCTCCCCATTGATATCTTTGTAGGCATCGACAACAGCCTGCCAGGTTGCCTCATCGGGGAAATTGTTGCGAGTTAAAATGTTCTTACGAATTTGCTTACTTGAAATTACTTCACCCTTCAATAAGCGGAGAAAAATTTCGCTCGCTTCGAGAAATATCTGCCCACGCAATATTTTCCAACCGGCTTTTTCCCAAGAATTTCTGGGTTTAATTCCGTAGGGACGAGCCATAAATTCAAATCTACCAGCACTGAACCCCACGTGTAATTTCCGGTTATCGTCTAATCGTGATAAGAATTGGACTGTATTGGCTATTCGCTCCGCTTGAGCGATTGGTCCACCGCTGGCTAGTATACTGATGACAGCAGAGCCAATGTCAATGTTTTTTGTTTGACGGAAACTTTCTGTCGCCAACTGCGGAAAATCCGTACACAAGCCAACCTCTCCTCGCCAATGAGGTACAACGGGTAATGAATTTGCTTTCTGGGTCTCAGTCGACAAGTGTGCTTGAGCAATCCATCCCACGCCAAACCCAAGCTCATCGGCATGCTTGAGTTGTTGAAAGTAGTTATCGAACATTTCACTTTCGCTAGGTGTTACCCCAGACACATCCGGCGTTTGACTAATGGAGAAGAAAATATCATGCTGCATATCCTTCGCCTGATACATCCAGTAGCCCTTAGGTCATAATCGATGCGGCAGTTATTCCTCTTCGCTCGGGGTTTCAAGTTTCGTTAACGCCTCAAGCCGCTCTCTAATCGGTTGTGGGGCTGGTAAACCGAAAGCAATGAATGCGTGCAAACAATCCGATAGGTGGAGCATTGCAGTTTGGTAATCACCTTGTATTTCTCCAATATCCGCAAGCCCCCAGCGGGCCACAAATTGTCCTGAAACATCCTCTAGTTGGTTAGCTAATTCTAGTGATTGGGTATACAAATCGATTGCCGCATCAAAGGTTCCTAAAGTTGCTTGAGTATGAGCAACATCTGCCATTGATTCCATCAACCCCTCTTGGTCATTGAGATTCTGCAAAATCTCAAGTCTTCTAGTGCCGTGCATTAATGCTGAATCATGTAGGTTCTGGCGCTTATCACATGCCTCGAGAACAGCTAGACTGTACACTAGCCCAGATTGGTCGTTAATCTGTTCGCGTATTCGCATTGACCGGGTGGTGAAAACTCGACATTCGTCAAATTTTTCAGCACTCAAGTATAGCAATCCAACATGGTGTAATACAGCTGCAGATAACGGTTTTCCAGCTGTTAGCTTTTCAGTCGTTGCCGCCAGTTCAACAAATTCATCAATTGAGGCGTTATGCCAGCGTAATGACTCAAACTGAACCCAACCGGTTTCTACATCATCGGAGGCTGATGACTCAGCATGAGTGAGTAATCGCTCGACTAACTTGGTATCCCCAAGTTCCTCAGCGAGCGGTATTAGACGTAAGGCAAGCGGAGTGTTGACATTATCCATCGCACCGCCATCAGTCAGCATGTCCATAATCCGTCGCGCTTGTTCTGGACTCACCTCTCCGTTCATGCCCATGCGATTTACCACTCATGAATAACCTCTTCCAACGGGTTTTGCAATAAATCTTGATAACTCACTATTCATTGGGATAATCATGGGTTCAATGGATGGATACCTGCAGGCATTAAGCCTCGTAGCGATATTGATCCTTGCGCCAATGACCATTCACCTGATAATCCATAAAGATGACAACACGGTGTTTGTTTACGTAGAAAGCGAAACTGAAGATGAGCCAGATGAAGATATCATCGGCCGAGAAATCCCTCAACTAAACAGGTCAGAGGTGGCTAGAATCGCAACTTTTAACATCAAAGTTTTTGGCAAAACAAAGATGGGTAAAGTAGACGTTGTCAATGAGTTAGTCGATACTGTCCTACAATACGATATGGTAGCAATCCAAGAGATAAAAGATATCGATGAGACGGTACCGCACGATTTTCTCACCGTTCTGAATAATGCTAGTGGTAATTCATGGAACATGTCGCTTAGTCCAAGAAGCGGCTTACAGGAGGATGACCGGTCGTCACAGGAACAGTATGCATTTTATTACAACACCAGTGTGTTTCGAGAAGTAGGCAATGGCAGCCTGTTCAACGATACAAATAGCGATTACTTCCAGCGTGAGCCGTACATGGCAACTTTTGAATTACTGAACGGCAGTGGAAATTATTCAGGATTTAATTTTACCATATTCACCATTCACACGAAGCCCGCTTCAGCAATTGACGAAATTAATTCACTACACAATGTGATCGAGAGTTACCGAGAAAATCACACTGCTGAGACAGACTTAGTTCTACTGGGAGATTTTAATGCGGACTGTAGTTATGCTACTTCTCAACAATTGTGGGAATCACCAATGCGCCTGTCACAATATAATTGGTTAGTTAATGATTTAGCAGATACCACGGTATCATCGACAGATTGTGCCTATGACCGTATAGTCACTCTTGGTGACTTAAACGGGCGGTTAGTGGGTACTTGGGGCATTGATACATCGATAACTAACAGCAGTGTTTCAGACCATTATCCAGTCTGGTTTGATTTGTATCGTTGATTAGATTCCCCTCAGGCGACCACCGTCAACAGCCAGCGAGATGCCGCGGATGGCTCCGGCGATTGGCAATGCCAAATAGGTAATCGCTGCAGCAGTTTCCAGTGGGTCTACCAGGCGCTCAATTGGCACTTGTCCCATCCATCCTGCATGGATTGTATCAATCGATTTACCAGTTTTTTCATTGATTGATTTTGCTAAACTTCCCAATCGTTCCGTGTCAGTAAATCCCGGTAGCACATTGTTGATGGTTATACACGGCGGCAATTCTCGCGATAGTGACTTTGCCCAACTCGCCATGGCACCTCGTAGGGTATTAGACAAGCCAAGATTGGGGATCGGTTCTTTGACCGAAGTAGAAATTATCTGAATTATTCTGCCATAACCCTCTGCTTCCATCACCGGAACAACAAGCTTAGTTATTTGATGTGCTGCGTGCAGGTGTCGCCTAAATGGTGCTGCAAAATCATCTATGACATTATCCAGCAATGGCCCACCAGGTGGGCCGCCCGAGTTGTTGACCAAAATGTGCACAGGTCCTCGACTGTCTAGCAATTCTTTGACAGTGGCTTCAACGCTCAATAGATTCTCTAGGTCAACACTGCGCATAGTTATCACTCCAGTAGCAAATGCACTGATTTCATCGACAACTTGCCTCAGAGCTGCTTTGTTGCGTGCGCACAGTGTAACATCAGCTCCTGCCATGGCCATCATTTTAGCAGTTGCCGCCCCGATGCCTTTGCTGGCGCCAAAAACAAGTGCGTGCTTCCCAGTGAGTGCGGTTTTCGAGAATGGAAATTGCTCGGCAAGTAGGTCCATGGCTATCCGTGTTAGTCATTAGCCATATTATTATTCCATCATAACCAGTCCAGAATTGCATTAAGTTCAACCAGCCAATCGTCGCTTGCGACATCGATTATCGAGAAATGATCGCCGGGCACCCAGACACGCTGAACATCAGCACCTTTGGCTTCCATGATTCTCGCATAGGTTTCAGATTGTCCAATTGGGACTTCTGTATCTGCCTCGCCGTGGATAATCAAGACCGGTGCAATTGGGATATTGTCGACAGGATTGAGTTTGGACCACAAGTCGGGATTATCCTCTGGTTTGCACCCAATCCAACGCCGTACGGCATCACCGTCATCTGACAGTTTAGCATGGTCTGCACCTACTAAATCGGTTATTGGTGCTTGAGCGATGGCAAGCCATGGTTTACGCTCGGCTTTGGCCGCCAACAACAGAGCAAGTTGGCCTCCGGCAGAATGTCCCATGACCATGGAACGCATGATGTCAATTCCCGGTAGCAGAGCCAATTGCCCCCATGCCCGCAGGACATCAGATAGAGTATCCATCCAAACTCCTTCATCATCAGTACTCCACCTCTTAAATTCGACATTCCATGCTGCAATACCAGACTCTGCAAGGTCTTCAGCAATCGGTTTCATTAACTCTAAATCGTATTTTTGCTTCCAAAAACCCCCATGTATAAGCATCACACAGGGTATGCCGTGCTCGGAAGCAAATGGAGACGCATCGTCGGGCATATACAAATCAGCATATTGCCATTCCTCCGCACCCCACTGCATGCGGTCAACCGACATAATTCTCCCTGGTCTCGCCTGCCTATCATGGTTACTAGTGCGTACGACATTATATTAGATGTAAGCACTTAATCGTGTTATGAGTAGCATTCTAGATGTCGAGTTTCTTGACATGGAAGGTAACGTTCAAACACTGCGAAAAATAGGCAATAGCGATACTATCAACTGGCTCGTAGTCAATGTTGCGAGTGCTTGTGGAATGACTAGACATTACTCAGGACTTCAAGAGCTTTCAACGACAAATGGGATGACTGTGGTTGGTTTTCCTTGCAACCAATTTGGTGGTCAAGAACCTGGGAGTCATGAGGAGATATGTGATTTCACCAGCACAAAATACGGTGTAAATTTCCCTCTGATGGCCAAAATTGACGTTAAAGGGGATAATCAAGCAGAGTTATT
>DALZ01000128.1 GCA_002496955.1 Euryarchaeota archaeon UBA128
GGGCCCGCATGCGGCCCAGTATACTGCTGAAATCAAGTTCTCAGCAGCATCAGATGAGCCACGGTCAGATGATCTCTGGGAACCAACTAACGCAATCCTGCCCGGCGGTGCCAAACCCTCGCCGGACCATGCAAAACACATTGCGGCAGAGGTGATGTGTAAGGTATCGGTGCCGTGTGTTATTACTACTCCCTCACAATCATCATCAAAAGCCTGTTTCGTAGCGTGGATTATTTTATTCCAGTGCTGGCATCTTATGTCATCGCTAAACATGTTGCCTAATTTGACTGCGTCGATATTGGCGATGTTGGCTAGTTCAGGAATTTGATTAACCAAATCCTCCGGCTCAAATTTTGCTATTACTGCACCTGTTTTGTAGTCGACCTTAGATGCGATGGTGCCCCCAGTGTGAATTATCCTTACCCGTGGTAGACCCTCTTTGAATGGTAATTTATTTTCGCTTGTTACAACACTTTCTTCGTGCTGTCCAATGACTTTTAGTGAAATAATTTCGTCCAGGGCGTAACTAGCATTGTAACCATTTGTGAGTTTCACAGTCACATGATTGGGAGCTGCTGGATGTAGAATCATGCCGACATGGGTGGTATTCCCGTTATGGCTGGCAACCTCAATTTCGACGTTATGTCCAACATCAGGAATTTCAACCATGATACTTCCAAGAATTGGCGGCTCATCAAGAGTTCGCTTCACTGAGATAGGTCTTTGACCTTTTCAACCAAGTCCATTCGGCGCAGTCGCCACACGCCGATAGGCGTCATCGCAATAGCAATTATTATCACGCCACCCATCAATTGATAGGCAACACTCGGTACCAGCACAACCGGAACAAAGAACTGCCAAGAGGAAAAGGAGGCTGCTAGCCCTACAGCACCGCCATAAGCAAACACAACGCCAACAATGCCACCGATAATCCCAATTAGCAGGCTTTCAAACAATAGCATGACTCCCAGTCTATTTGTTGAGGCACCAAGAACTCGTAAAGTTGCTAATTCAAAATCACGCTCAGCAACGTTCATGATCATAGTATTCAGCATTACAGCAATAGTAAACAATAGACCAAGATACATAATCGCCTGAAAGATTTGCGTTTGCTGTTCGATTAAACTATCAATTCCGTCAATCAAACTCTGCCGCTCAACAATGCCCACTGATATTTCGCCCAGTTCCGCATCAATACTTACTCCATCAGGTAGGTTTAGGTAAACAGACGTAGCGTTTAATCCGGTTATTTCGCTTAGGTCGGACCTGAGGAAGTACATAGTTCTAACAAAATCGCCCCGTGTCGAGCCGACCACTTTGATTTCTTCAGTCACGCCATTAATCATCACCGTTTGAACATCATTTACTTCCCAATCCAAGAATAATAGCGATCCTTCATCCATCATCACCTGCGGTATTGGCGTTTCTTGAATTGGCAACGCGCCATCCAGCAGATTTACGCTGCGCATACCGGTATCGTAACTATCTAGTCCGACAAGAGTAAACACACGGTCCACGCCATCGGTGTCTTTGACTGAGCCCAGTGGAGCTTCAATGACTAATTCAGTTTCTGCACCAGCATTCAGTGCCCAGTTCAATACATCTTGCTCACCATCGCTATTAACGAACACCTGCGCATCCCAACTCTGGTCGTCCTCAATTCCACCAACCAGAGTATCTTCGATTCCTGCAGACATCATTTGGATTGAGCCAAACAGCATAAGAGAAATTCCCACCGCAAGAAACGTCATGGTTAATCTGATCGGCCTTCTGACACTTGAACGCACCGATAAACCCAAAGTTGTGGGCATCCATTTTGTCAACTTCTGTAATTTGCTTGAGCCAATGCGCATTTCATTTTGACCACTTAGGACATCAAGCGGCGATAAGCGACTGGCTTTTATGGCTGGGAATATGCCAGAAAGGAAAACAACCAACAAGGTTGGAACAACAACAGCTGCATAAAGTTCCAGCGGTATTTCGCGCTCAATGATTGGGACCCCGACTATATTTTGGTAAAAATCCAGCATACCATTCATGCCCCAAGGACCGACTAGGCAACCAAACAAACAGCCAACTGAACCTATGACTACGGGGGCATAGAGATAACCGGTCAGTAGGGATTTTCGTCTGACACCTAACGTTCTTAATACCGCAATTTCTTTTGCTTGACTCTGAACCAATCTCTGAAGACTGAGTATAATGGTGATAGCAGCAATTGCGGCAATCATGACGGTGAACGGAGTCGACATACGTTTGGCACCTTCCAAGTCCTGTCGCATTATCTCAACTTGTTCATTCTGTCCTCGGTCCCTTTGTCGGGCATCGATGTTAGTTGTCGATAATGTTTCGTCAACTAAGGATTTCACTGCATCAATTTCGCCACCCTCGTACTCCTTAGTGTCTGGTAAATCAAATGATGGCGTGTTGTCAACATCAAGCAGAATTGTATTGCTAGCACCAAGTTGGTTACCAGTTAATCTGGCCATTCCTGAATCAGATAGATAACCAACAACATATTCACCGGGTTCTGGTGGGAAAACCGAACCTTCTGGTGCCATGAAAATATGAACTGGGTGAAACCCATAACCAACTACAGTAAACTCAACCACTGCTGAACCGGCGCCGATACTCACCATATCGCCTATCTCTAAGCCGAGTGGTTCCATTACATGGGCGTCGATGACAATCTCGTTGTCTGCGGTTGCTAAACGTCCGTCTGAATGTCCTTCAGGTAACCATATTCGGTCTGTGTTGGCATCAGGTGAAATCCCATGCCATAATGAATTGATGATCCGCATCTCACCATCATCATCATAGAACATTGCACCGGGTATGATATTTCTGCCCTCACATGAGTCAAGGCCAAACTCCTCGATGTCCCAATTGGTGTTTAGAGTCTGACAAAACTCTACAACCTGTTCAGCACTCCAAGTAGTACTTTGATTATCAATCCACAGGTCTGCTAAGTTGGCACCAGTTTCATCGTCAGCGTGCATCGTGTCATACATTCCGTTGAGATTGTGGGAATAACCGCCGAAAGTGAGGCCAGCAAAAACCCCTACTGACACCATGAACACAACTGCAAACAGTCGTAATTTACTCCGCCAGAGGCTTCTAGCGAGTCGTTTGTTCAACAATGCGGAAATCTAATCACCCCAGATTTAATTGTTAGGCTTGGTCATCTCATCTGACACTATTTTGCCGCTATCGATACGAATGACTCTGGTTGCATATTGGACCAATCCTTCATCATGCGTAACAAACACCGCAGTAATATTTTCTTGTTCGCAGGCCTTAACCAAAGCGGTCATGACTTTCTGTGAGGTTTCTGTGTCGAGGTTACCAGTTAGTTCATCGCCCAGTAGCAGATTGGGCCGCTTCGCGATACTTCTAGCGATGGCTACACGCTGTTGCTGTCCACCGCTGATTTCACCTGGAAATCTATTTATTTCATTTTCAAGACCGACCAGTTTCAGTAATTCAATCGCCCGATCGGTATCTTTGAAGCCAGATAATTCCTGAATAAGTTGTATGTTTTCTAATACCGTAAGGTCCTGCAAGAGATTGAAGAATTGGAAGACGTATCCGATGTTTTCTCTTCTAAACGATGTCATCGCCTCTGATGCATCGCGAGGAACAGCTAATCCAGAAAATGTGTATGTCCCTGAAGTTGGGCTGTCGAGGGCAGACAGACAGTTCAACAAAGTTGTTTTTCCTGAACCTGAGGGTCCCAGCAGTATAACTCTCTCGCCTTGCGCGATATCAAGGTCAATTCCGTCTAGAGCTTTGACCACTCCTGCAGGGGTTTCATAATAACGCTGGACGCCTTCCATAGATAGTATTGTTTCCATTTTTATCACCGGTAACAACTTTCGGTTTGCTATTACAAATTCATGTATTTGAATGATGATTATAAGTTAATCTGTCAACTATTTTTCATAATTTAATGTTTAATTATTGCATTTTCTGCCAAGTTTGCCCATTCCACCAATACAATGTTCCATCGGCTTGTCTTAGCCAGTGGTGTCCATTATCATCAACAAACTGGTGTTGCTCGGGCTGATAATTCAATTGATTCGCATTATCATCAATATCATCAGCTGGATTTCTTCTGATGACATAAAGTGCTGTGCCAAGGATTATTATGACCAATGAGGTTATTGCTAGAACCAAGGTTACATTGAACTTTTCATCTAGTTCCCCGGCAACATTTGCAGCAGGATTGTTGGGATATGCATCAGCATTGTCGCCGACCCCATCACCATCGCTATCGA
This sequence comes from Euryarchaeota archaeon UBA128, assembly GCA_002496955.1. Classification (GTDB taxonomy): domain Archaea; phylum Thermoplasmatota; class Poseidoniia; order Poseidoniales; family Poseidoniaceae; genus MGIIa-L1. The sequence continues at coordinate 4,278 of DALZ01000128.1, forward strand.
GGCTTTCGTCTGGATTTTGTGGAAATGCATCTATTGTGTTATTGACGCCATCACCGTCCAAATCCTCATCTAAATAATCGCATATTCCATCTGCATCAGTGTCGATAGGGAAACTAATGCTGGAAAACGGATCTTTTGCACATCTTGTTTCTTCGATATCATTCCATGAGTCATTATCATCATCAAGGTCCAGTGAATTACAATCTCCATCCCCGTCACTATCTGCTGGCATCGATAAGGCGTCCTTTTGGTCTGAACTACAACTCAGTTCTATTTCGTCGCTGAAACCATCTCCGTCATCGTCAGCATCAGAGTTGTCTCCCAGTCCATCAGAATCGGTATCAAACCATTCATTTTCATCAATAGGAAACGCATCATTTACATCAGGAAATCCATCATTATCATCGTCTAAGTCGAGATTGTCACAAAGATTGTCGTCGTCGGCGTTGGCTGGTATTGACAGTTCGCTTAAGGGGTCGCTCAAACAACTTAATTCATAAGAATCCGAATAGTTGTCACCATCGTCGTCTAAGTCTGCATTATTGCCGATTCCGTCTTGGTCTGTGTCTATATGTTCAGAGGGGTCGTATGGAAATGCATCGGAGTAATCCGGATGTCCATCATCGTCATCATCGTCATCAAGAGCGTCACATTCACCAGTGTTATCGCTGTTGATTGGTATAGATGTAGAATCTCTAGGGTTTGAGAGGCAGAGAACTTCATACGAATCCAAGTGGCCGTCATTGTCGTCATCATTATCTTCCCCATCGTCCAAGCATCCGTCGTTATCAAAGTCGGTATTTGGATTAGATGACCAACCGGTCATGCCATTCGGACAATCATCAAATTGGTTGGCAACTCCGTCTTTGTCGTCATCCACCATTCCCATTATGTAAAATGAGGTGATAGTAAACTGGTGAGGGTCGCCGGGGTTATAGTCATCAGCGGGAATGGGTATAGATGAGTAATCAGAATTACTGGCAACCCATGCGATGTGATCATCGTCATTGAGAATTACGCTATCCGCACCAACATCGCTAACAACCCACTGACCTGAGGTTTCGTTCCACAGGTGCAGTTCCCACCACCATTCATTATCACTAGGTATGTTCACACCATCGATTCCGGTTACATATACACCGAAATCAGTATTTTCATATCTTAAATCAGCCCCTTGGTCAGTAAGAGATTGGAAGGTTAAATCCCATGCAGTTCGAGTGTCATCCAAATCCTCGTGGCGGTAGTAAACTACTCGTGAGGTGCTGTCTGGATACTGAATCATCATTTGGTGATATTTATCTGGGCAATCGCAGTCATCAGGATCGTAGTCTTCACTAACAAGCGTCCAATTTCCGCCAACAGTGGAATTTTGGGTGCAGTCTAGAACTTGGTGAGTTAACATGTAATAGTAGGCTGGATGATTGTAATCCGGGAAGTCATTTGGGTCTAAAAAGAACCAGTTTTCTGACTCGCCATCTATTACTTCTTGTTGCGTGTAAGAAATATGTTCATGGTGGTTGTATAACAAATACTCATCATCACAATCAGGGTCAACTTGTCCTTGCTCAGTATTATTGTTCTGATTATCCTCCTCCTCGTTTGTTTGGTTTTGGCTTGAATCATCAGAATAATCGACCAAATGTGCCTCAACTGGGAAATTAAAGATCTTATGTTTGAAGTAGTCAGACACTACCTCTGTGGTCTGAACTTCTCCAGATTCATCGATTGTCTCAACCGCTAACACTTCTAATTGCGTATTGTTGTTATTTTCTCCTGCCAAATTTGGTGGCAGTTCGATCGTTACAATGTCCGTCACACGGTAGGTGTAGTTTTCCCACTCCTCCCATGTTTCCGTTCCGTCATGTCCGCTATCATCATGTCCCTCATCGTCATGGTCATTGTGCCCATCGTCGTGGTCATCGCCATGGTCA